>JAYRLF010000328.1:0-4807 GCA_041905385.1 Allosphingosinicella sp. | reverse complement strand
CCTCGAACCCGCGGCGCAGCGCCTCTACGGCGATATCGTCGCCGTCGCGCGTCTGACCGGAAAGATGCGATTGAGCGCTCATGTCCGGGGCCCGCTGACCGCCGGCCGCCAGCGCGCCGGCACGCCGCGCGCCGCGCCCAGGCAGGCATCGACGCCCTCGACGAAGCGGGCAGCCATCGCCTCGATGGTGAACGACGCGCCTGCGGCGGATGCCGCCGCCGCCATCGCGCAGCGCCTTGCCTCGTCGGTCATCAACAGGGCCACCGCGTCGGCATAAGCCTCGACGCTGCGCCAATCCCTGACGACCAGTCCGGTCGCGCCGTCCTTCAGATAGGCGATTTCGGGGCCGTGATAGGGAAAGGCGGTGGTGACGACCGGCAGGCCGGCAACGGCGGCGTCGACGATCGCCAGACCCGCCGCGCCCGGCATCAGGAAGAGTTTCGACAGGCGCAGCAGCTCGGCCTTGTCGGCGCCGATTTGCGGTCCGGTCGCCTTGAGCCAGGGCCGTTCCGCCGCGAGCGCGCGGAGCGCGGCCTCGCCCGGACCGCCGCCGGCGACGATCAGCTCGAAGTCGGGAATCCGCCGCCGCACCCGCTCCGCGGCCTCCACCAGGAAATCGATCCTCTTGTCCGCGTAGAGACTGCCGACGAAAATCCCGACCTTGTCGCCTTTCAGGCCCACAGCGTGCCGCCGACGATCGAGCCCGGCCCGGCCGATGGCGCGGAGCGACTCGCGCAACGCCCCGCCGTCGATGACATTATTGAGGACCGTGATCCGGTCGTCCGGAAAGCCGTTCGAGACGAGGTGGCGGCGCGTCTCCTCGGTATAACCGAACCACCAGTCGCAGCGGCGCAGCCAGGCGCGCTTCCAGCGTTCGGACAGGCTGTCCGAATTCCGGGCCTGATGGTTTCGGCCATGGCCGAACAAGGCGACGGCCGGCCGCAGGCGACGGGGAAGCAGTTGCAGAGGATAGTTGATCAGCAGCTTGTTCTCCTGACCAAGCACGACCAGGTCGGCGCCCGCGAGATGACGCACGGCCGATTGCCAGACGAGCCGGCCGCCCGCGAAATGGCGGTTGCGGATCGGGATCGCCCAGTCGGGACTGACCGTGTCCTGCTTCGCCGCCTCGCCCGGACGCGGAGCGCCGTGAAGCAGATCGTAGGCGACGCCACGGCCGGCGAGCGTGGCGCGGACGCGCTCGTGGAAGGGCTGCCGGTAATGGGCCATGATCGCGGTCAGGAAGACGACCCGTTTCATCAGGCGGCGCGGCGCGACGGCCGCCCTTCGTCCAGGGCATCGCGATAGATGTCGAGCAGCATCTCCAAGTTGCGGGCGGGCGCGTGGCGCGCCTCGTAGCGGCGGCGCGCCGCCGCGCCGAGCTTCGCGGCGACCGCGGGATCGGCAATCAGGCGGCGCGCCGCCCGCGCCAGATCCTCCTCGTCGCCGGCGCCGAACAGATGGCCGCTGACGCCGTCCTCGATCGTCTCGGCCAGCGCGCCGCGGCGCGAGGCGAGCACCGGCGTGCCGAGCGCCATCGCCTCGACCGGCGCGACCGGCCCATTTTCATAGCAGAGCGACGGGGCGATCAGCGCCTTCGCGCCCGCAATCGCTTGATGGACCTGGGCACGGGGCAAGTGGCCGGCGAAGCGGACATTGGCCGGTGCGCCGAGGCGCAGCCTGACGCGCTCGGGTCCGTCGCCGATGATCGTCAATGGCGCGTCGACTCGGCACCAGGCGCGGACCAGGGTTTCGATCCCCTTTTCAGGGCTGAGCCGGCCGACGAAGACGAAGCCGCTGCGCCGCTCCGGGCCAGTGACCGCCGGCTCGGCAACCATGTTCGGCTTGACCCGCAGCCGCTCGGCGGGAAGCCCCGCCGCCTCGAATCGGCCGCGCGAGAATTCACTGAGCGCGATGAAGCGCGAGACCTTGGTCCGCCAGGTCCCGGCCCGACGGTGATAGCCGATCATCGCCGCGACGGCGGCGGATCCGGGCGCGGAATTCCGGTAGCAGCGCCGCAGCACCGGACGCAGCGCGGTGCCCTGCAAGCAATCCTCACAGGGCCGACCGTCGCGGAACAGAAGGCCGTTGGCGCACGCGACACGGTAATTGTGCAGGGTCCAGACGCTCGGCACGCCGGCCGCTCCAGTGGCGTCGAACAGGCTCGGGCTGATCAGGGGGAAGTGATTGTGGACATGGACGATGTCGGGCGCCATCCGCGCGATCGCCTCGGCGACCAGGGCGCGTCCCCGCCGGCTGTAGACGACACCCAGTGCGGCGCGCGCCGAGGCGAGCGCACCGGAGATTCCGTCGTTGCTGACCGAAAGCAGCTCCACCTCATGGCCCGCGTCGCGCAGCAAGGCGGCCTCGTTCGCGACGACCTCATCCTCGCCGCCCCGCTGCTGATAGGTATTGTGAACCAGCAGGATCCGCATCAGCGCCCCCTTTCCGCCGCAAGCGCGAACAGGAATTGGGGCGCCATGATCAAATAGCGCCGCCACAGCCGCCGCGGCTCGCAACCCAGGCGGAACAGCCATTCGAGCCCGCTGCGCTGCATCCAGGCCGGCGCGCGCGGCACCGTACCCGCATGGAAATCGAAGGCTGCGCCGACCCCGATCAGGGTCGCGCCGACGAGCGGCGCCAGCCGCCGCATCAGGAATTCCTGCTTCGGCGTCGGCAGCCCGATCCAGACCGCATCGGCGCCGCTGTCGCGGATGCGGCCGGCCAGCGCCTCAAGCTCGGCCTCGCCGAGGTCGCGGAAGGGCGGCGTCTCCGCGGCCACGATCCGGACACCGCGGTGGCGCAGCTCGAACACGGCTCGCAAGCGCCCGGCTATGCCGGGCTTGCCGCCGTAGAGATAGTGGGTGAGACCATCGGCCAGGCCGTCGCGCATCGCAAAATCGATCAAATCGGGTCCGCAGGTCCGCTCGACCGGGAGGCCGCGCCGCCTGCCGATCCAGACCAGCGGCATCCCGTCCGGCGTGACCATCGCGGCTTCGCCGTGCAGCGCCTGGAGCGCGGGATCGGCGCGCGACTGCATGATGCCATGGACGTCGCGGATGCAGACGAACCGGCCCTGCCCGTCCTGCGACCAGCGCCGGATCGCCGCGCTCGCCCGGGCGAGGCTGGTCACGCTGACCGGCACGCCGAGAACGTCGTAGCGGGCGCCGGCGTCCGACGTCACGATTGCAGCTCCATCGCCGGTTCCTCCGGCTCGCGCTCGATCAGGCGGGGCCTGCGGCCGGCGGGCGAGCCGTAATCATAGCCGTAATAGTCATAGCCATAGGCATAGCCGGACCGGCGCGCATCGAACTTGGTGAGCACCGCGCCGAGGATGTTGGCGTGCGCCTTGCGCAGGCGCTCGAGCGAGGCCCGGACCTGGCCGGCCTGCGCGCCGTCCGCCTCGATCACGAACACCGTCCCGCTCACCGCCGCAGACAGGCGCACCGTGTCGGAAAGGCCCATGACCGGCGGCGCATCGATCACGATCAGATCGAAATGCTCGGCAAATTCCGCGAGCTTGTGCCGCAGCGACGTGCTGCCGAGAAGCTGCGCGGGATTGGGCGGCAAGGGGCCGCTCGGAAGCAGATACAGCCGCTCGACCGACGTCGCCTGGATCGCCTCGCGCAGCACACGCTGCCGGGCCAGCACGTTGGACAGGCCCATCCGGTTCTCCGCGCCGAGCACGCGGTGCAGGCTCGGCTTGCGCAGATCGGCATCGACCAGCAGCACCGTCTTGCCCGACGAGGCGAAGTCGCGGGCGATGCCGTAGGACGTGGTCGATTTTCCTTCGCCCTGGCGGCTGCTGGTGATCATCAGCGACGGCGGCATGCCATCCTGATCGGCGAGCTCCAGCGCGGTCCGCACCGCCGAATAGGCCTCGGAGAGCGAGGAACGCGGATCCTGCAGCGCCAGCGCCGGCGAGCTGCCTTTCTCGAGGATCGGGACGATCCCGAGCAGCGGCACGCGAAGCTTGTCCTCGATTTCGTGCGAGGAGCGGATCGTGTCGTACCAGCGCTCGCGGGCGAAGATCAGCATCAAGGCGAGCGCCAGCGCGCCGGCGGCGCCGAGCGCGACATTGAGCATCGGCCGCGGCCAGACCGGCGCGAGCGGCGGATCGGCGCGATCGATGATGGCGATGTTGTTGGCGGTGATCCCGGCCGCGGCGCTGACTTCGCGGAAGCGCTGGAGCAGCGCTTCATAGAGCTGGCGCGCGGTATCCACCTCACGGGTCAGGATGTTGTAGCGGACGCCGCGATCCTGTTCCGCCAGCGTGGCGTTCTGCAGCTGGCCGACATTGGCCTGCAGCGCCTCCTCCTGGCTGGCCGCGACCCGATATTGCTCGCGGATCGAGTTGCGGATGCTGCCGGCGATGGTGTTGATCTGCTGATCGATCTCGCGGATCCGCGCCGCCAGCTGGAGGACCTCGGGATGCTCGGGGCGCCGCCGCTGGGTCTGCTCCTGATATTGCGCCTGCAGCTCGGCCCGGTTCTGGGTGAGCTGCTGGACGGTCGGATTGCCGAGCACTTCCGGCAGGTTCATGGCCGGGGTGCGCTGCGCCTGGCTCCAGCGTTGCTGGGCCTGAACGCGGGCCGCGCGCGCTTCGGAATAGGCCTGGTTGATCTCGACCAGGTTGGACGTGGTCAGCGAGCGGGGGCCCTGCGCGCCGCCGTCGCCGACGATGCCGGTCCGGGCGTCGATCAGGCGCGCCGCGCGCGCATAGTCGATCAGCTGGCGTTCCGGCACCCGGGCCTGGCTCACCCTTTGCACTACGCTCAGCATCAGATCAGGTCCCTTTCGTCGTCAAAGT
>JAYRLF010000327.1:0-4863 GCA_041905385.1 Allosphingosinicella sp. | reverse complement strand
CGCCTGGCGCGAGCCCAAGGACCGCGACATGGACGCGCTGTGCGACATGGTGGCAGGCGTCAAGGCGATGGGGCTCGAAACCTGCATGACCCTGGGCATGCTGACCCGGAGCCAGGCCGATCGCCTCGCCGAGGCGGGCCTCGATTATTACAACCACAATCTCGACACCTCGCCCGAACATTATGGCGCGGTCATCACCACCCGCACCTATCAGGAGCGGCTCGACACGCTCGACCATGTCCGCGCGTCGGGCATGGCGGTGTGCTGCGGCGGCATCGTCGGCATGGGCGAGAGCCGGTCCGACCGGGTCGGCTTCCTCCACGCGCTGGCGACGCTGCCGCGCCATCCCGAGAGCGTGCCGATCAACGCCCTGGTGCCGATCCGAGGCACGGTGCTGGGCGACATGCTGGCCGACACGCCGCTGGCGCGGATCGATGATCTCGAGTTCGTCCGCACCGTCGCCGTCGCCCGGATCCTGATGCCCGAATCGATGGTGCGGCTGTCGGCCGGTCGCGAGTCGATGTCGGAGAGCACCCAGGCCTTATGTTTCATGGCCGGCGCCAATTCGATCTTCACGGGCGACAAATTGCTGACCACCGCCAATGCCGGCGACAGCGCCGATGCCGCCCTGTTCGCCAAGCTCGGCCTGGCGCCGATGCTGGAGCCGGTGGGGGCCCCTTCTTGATCGCTGCGGCGCTGCTGGCCGCGGCGCAGCCGGTCGCGCCGGCGGCGGCGATCGACATCTTCACTGCCGCCTGCATGAACGGGGTGGCCGACGCCGTCGCCTTCGCTGCGGCCGCCAGCCGGCTCGGCTTCGCACCGGTCGAGGAAGGCGGCCGCGGCGCCCTCCATCGTTCCGGCGAGAGCGAGTTGCTGCACGTGCCGGGCGAGAGCTGCGCGCTGCGCACGACAATGGCCACGCGCCCCGATGCGATCGCCGTGATCGAACGGATTTCGAGCGACCTCGGCCTGCCCGCTCCCCAGCCGATCGCGATGCATCCACCGGGGTGGACCAACTATCGCTGGTCCAATCGCGAGGGCGCGCCGCCGCGCTTCTATCTTGCCGCACGGACGATCATCGACCACCAAGGCCCGGTCAGCCTCGAGCTGTCGATCCACAGGGGGCCGGCGCAATGATGGTTTTGCTGAGCATCGCCTTGGCCGCTGTCGCGCAGCCGATGACCGAGGCCGAATGCGCCGATGCGGCGAGCCAGGCGGCGATGAATGCCTGCGCCGCCCAAGCCTTCGAGCGCGCCGATGCCGAATTGAACGCGCTCTATCGCCGGCTGATCGACGGCGCCCGCGAGAACGACCGGTCGCCGGACAATGGCCGCGTCGAAGGCGACGACCGCCCGGGCGAGGAAGCGACCTTGCGCGAGGCGCAGCGCGCCTGGGTCGCGTTCCGCGACGCCCATTGCCGCGGCGAAGGCTATGCCGAGCGCGGCGGCAGCATGGAGCCGATGATCTTCCACCAATGCCTGGAGCGGCTCACCCGCGAGCGTATCGCCCAGCTGACACCCGAGCCCGCACCGGAAAGATGATGTTCAAGAAGATATTGATCGCAAACCGGGGCGAGATCGCCTGCCGCGTCATCCGCAGCGCGCGGGCGATGGGGATCGCCACCGTCGCCGTCTATTCGGATGCCGATGCACGCGCGCCGCATGTCCGCATGGCCGACGAGAGCGTCCGGCTCGGGCCGCCGCCGGCGTCCGAATCCTATCTCAATGCCGAGCGGATCCTCGACGCCTGCCGCGCCACCGGCGCCGAGGCGGTCCATCCCGGCTACGGCTTCCTGTCGGAGCGGGAGAGCTTCGCGAAGGCGCTGGCCGAAGCCGGCATCGCCTTCATCGGTCCGCCGCCCAAGGCGATCGCGGCGATGGGCGACAAGATCGAATCGAAGAAGCTCGCCGAAGCCGCCGGCGTCAGTGTCGTCCCCGGCTATATCGGCGAGATTCGCGACACCGACCATGCCGTCGAGATCGCCAACGGCATCACCTATCCGGTGATGATGAAGGCCTCGGCCGGCGGCGGCGGCAAGGGCATGCGGCTCGCCTGGTCCGAAACCGACGTGCGCGAGCAGTTCGAATCGGTGAAGCGCGAGGGCCTGGCCAGCTTCGGCGACGACCGCGTCTTCATCGAGAAGTTCGTCGAGAGCCCGCGCCATATCGAAATCCAGCTGCTCGGCGACCAGCATGGCAATATCCTCTATCTCGGCGAGCGCGAATGCTCGGTCCAGCGGCGGCACCAGAAGGTGGTCGAGGAGGCGCCGTCGCCGTTCGTCACGCCCGAGATGCGCAAGGCGATGGGCGAGCAGGCGGTCGCGCTGGCGCGGGCGGTCGGCTATTTCAGCGCCGGCACGGTCGAGTTCATCGCCGGCGCCGACCGCAGCTTCTATTTCCTCGAGATGAACACCCGCCTCCAGGTTGAGCATCCGGTGACCGAGATGGTGACCGGCCTCGACCTGGTCGAGCAGATGATCCGCGTGGCGGCCGGCGAGAAGCTGGCCCTGACCCAGGACGACGTGGCGCTGAACGGCTGGTCGGTCGAGACCAGGGTCTATGCCGAGGATCCCTATCGCGGCTTCCTGCCCTCGACCGGGCGGCTGGTCCGCTACCGGCCGTCGGCGACGCACGAGCATGTCCGGGTGGACGACGGCGTCGCCGAGGGCGGCGAGGTGTCGATGTTCTACGACCCGATGATCGCCAAGCTGATCACCTGGGGCGAGAATCGGGAGGAGGCGATCGACCGCCAGATCGTCGCGCTCGACGAGTTCGCGATCGACGGCATCGGCCACAATGTCGATTTCCTCTCGGCGCTGATGCAGCATCCGCGCTTCCGGGAGGGACGGCTCACCACCGGCTTCATCGCCGAGGAATATCCGGAAGGATTCCAGGGCGCGCCGGCCGAGCCCGCCTTGCTCGACGATCTCGCCATCGTGGCGACGCTCGCGGCGCACGAGACCGACGTCCAGGCCTGCGCGGTCAGCGGCCAGCTCAATGATGCGGTGCCGCCGCCGGAGGCGCGCGTCGTCCGCATCGCCGGCAGCGAGCGGCGGGTCGCGCTCGAAGCCTATCAGGGCGGCCATCTCGCCACGCTCGACGGCGGCGACCCGCACGACGTGGTCGGCGCCTGGCGGCCCGGCCAGCTGCGTTTCCGCGGCACGATCGACGGCCGGCGACGGATCGTCCGGATCGCCCGCAAGGGGCGGCAGTGGCAGCTCACCACGCGCGGCGCCTCGCATCCGGTCCAGGTCCTGCCCGAGCATGTCGCGACGCTGTCGCGGCACATGATTGAGAAGGCGCCGCCCGACCTTTCCAAATATCTGATCTGCCCGATGCCGGGCCTGCTCACGCGGCTCGACGTCGGCGAGGGCGACAAGGTCGAGGCCGGCCAGCCGCTGGCGGTGGTCGAGGCGATGAAGATGGAGAATATCCTGCGCGCCGAGAAATCGGGCGTGGTGAAATCCGTGAAGGCGCAGCCCGGGGAGAGCCTCGCGGTCGACGCCGTCATCCTCGAATTCGAATAAGGCTTAGGGCTGGCTCAGAGACGCTTTCGCAACGTTTTCGCGGCAGGGCTGTTTTGGGGGCATGATGAACGCTTCAAGGTTGCTGCGCATGTTGGGCTGCTGCTGGGCCGGCAGCCTCGTTTCGGTCGCCGCGCCCGCCTCCGCCCAGGATGACGATCGCGGCTGGATCATCTCGGTCGGCGGCGGAGTCCAGGTCTATCCCAAATATCCGGGCGCAGATTCCTACGGGGTCAATCCGCTGCCGATCCTGGGGATAAGACGCGAGGGCTCGCGGCTGCCGTTCCAGGCGCCCGACGACGGCCTCGACATCGGCCTGCTCGGCCGGGACAGCGCCTTCAACATCGGCCCGATGGTGACCTTCCAGAACAAGCGCGAGGAAGACGATGCCGACGCCGCGATCGGCGACGTCGACTTCACGATCGAGGCCGGCGGCTTCGTCGAGGTCTTCCCGATCGACAATCTGCGGCTGCGCGCGAACCTGCGCAAAGGCCTGGGCGGCCATGACGGGCTGATCGGCGACGCCGGCGCCGACTTCGTGGTCCGCGACGAGGACACGCACGTCTTCTCGATCGGCCCGCGCGTCCGCTGGGCGAACCGGACCTATCACCGCGCCTATTTCGGCGTGACCCAGGGCGTCGCGAGCGCGACCGGACTGGCGCCGTTCGAGCCGACCAGCGGCATCTATGCGGTCGGGGCGACCGCCGGCTACACCCGCATGATCGGCCGCAATTGGGGCGTCCAGGCCTATGCAGGCTACGACCGGCTGGTCGGCGATGCCGCCGATTCCCCGATCGTGCGCGCGCTCGGCTCGCGCGACCAGTTCAGCGGCGGCATCGGCCTGTTCTACAATTTCGCGATCGGGCGCTGATCCGGATCAATCGTTGGTGCGGCCGAGATCGTCGGTCGCGCCGTCCTTCTCGACCGGCGTCGCATTCTCGACATCGCCCTCCACCGTGCTGTCGCCGGCGATCAGCTCGGCATCATCCGAGCCGGCGCGCGAGAACAGGCCTGCGGACTGGCCGATGCCGGGATTCTGATCGAGATCGTCGGGCAGTTGCGCTTCCTTCGGGGTCGGGTCCTTGGGTCCGGTCATGAAAATTTCTCCTCTCACCGGCCTCAACGCACAAGCGGCGATCCTGTTCGCCGGGCTTGACCCGGCGCGGCGGACAGGGAACGGAACGGGACATGCGTCCCCTTGCTTTTGCCTTGCTGGCGATGATCGCCGCCGCCCCCGTCTCCGCCCAGCTCAGCTCCGCCGAACGGCGGATGAGCGCGACCGCCACCCAGGAGGCCGAGCGTTCGGTCGCCCTGCTCGAGCGGATGGTCAACCAGAATAG
>JAYRLF010000326.1:448-4905 GCA_041905385.1 Allosphingosinicella sp. | reverse complement strand
AGGGTAGAATTCGTCGCTTGGGTATGGAGATTGAAGGCAACGCCAAATGGAAAATAATTAATCTGACGAAAGGCTTGCCGGCGTTCGCTCATGGTCTTGGAAAAGAGGCTACTCTCTCAGCTATTAAAAGGAAGCGCATCAAGATACTGGAGGAAGATACGGACGCTGCTATTGATGCGATATTGAATAGTAATCAAAATAGCTTAAAGCAAGATTATGAAATCGCGACCCACAGCAATCAGGCCAAGGCTCGCTATCGTCAAATTCTGATGGCCTGCGCACTGGCGCAATCCGATGAAATAGGCTATTTTACACCTAAGCAGGTCGAAGCGCCATTATCGTCGATACTCGGGCGAGAAACCCCTGTTGAATATTTCAACACGAATCTCAAGGAGTTCACGGAAGAACGGCGCGGAAGGGTTCTACATCGCCAAGGCACCTCCAGAATTTATCGCTATCGTTTCCGCAATCCCGCGATGCAGCCTTACGTTATTATGAAGGGTATCCGTGAAGGCTATTTGGGGGACGACGCCAAGAGCGCCCTTGCCTTTCCAGAGCAGGCCGATCTTTTCTCAGTAGCACCTGGTGCCGAGCCGGGGGAATAGACCTGCGCCGACCGGAGCCGTCGCAATTCAGGCAACGCGGCACGACCGCAATAATTCAAAGGCAGTCATTCCTGCGATACTCAGACCCAAAAAATCCTTTGAGGATTTCCGCCCTTGAACCGTCTCTCCCGCGGGAGCAGCCTCCCGACTGAGCGAGGAAACGAATGGCGCCGGCCGCCGAACCGGAAGGACAAGCCCAGCAACCGCAGCTCGAATCGCTGCGCGCCCCGCTCATGCGCTTCTTCCTCCGCCGCGTCCGCGATGCCGCCGAGGCGCAGGACCTGACCCAGGAGGTCTTCGTCCGCCTGCTCGCCACCGCCGATCGCGACCGCATTGCCGATCCCAAAGCCTTCGTCTTCCAGATCGCGCTCAACCTGCTCGCCGACCGCGGCCGCAAGGCGCAGCGCCGCAGCGCCGCTTTGACCGTCCTGATCGACCCGCATCTGGTCAGCGAGGCAACCCACGAATTCGTGGAGGAATTCACCCCCGAACGCGTCCTCATGGGCAGGACCGAGGTCGAGCGCGTCGTCGCCGCCCTCAACGAACTGAGCCAGCGGACGCGCGATATCTATCTGCTGCACCGCCTCGAGAACATGAAGCAGGCCAAGATCGCCGAACTGTTCGGGATCAGTCGAAGCACGGTCGAGAAGGAAGTGATGAAGGCAAATATGCACCTCGCCCGCCGCTTCGGAAGCAGGGTCCGATGAGCGCCGCCCCGTTCCGCGAGGACGAGGTCCGCCGCCTCGCCGAGGCCAGCGCCTGGCGCGCGCGCCTCGCCGATGACGAGGCCGAGACCTCGGACGCCTTCGAATCCTGGATCGCCGATCCCGCCAACGAGGCCGCCTGGGATCAGGTCGCGGCCGGCTGGTCCCAAATCGGCGAGCATGCCGAATCGCCGGAGCTGCTCGCGCTGCGCCGCGACGCCCTCGCCCGCATCCATCGCGAGCACCAACGCCGCTGGGAAATGCCTGGCTGGCGCGCCGCCATCGCCGCCTGCTTCGTCGCGATCCTTGGCGTCGGCCTGTTTCTCGCCATCTCGGCCTGGCAAAGCCGCCCGCTCGAATTCGCGACCGCCTTGGGCGAACGCCGCACCGTCACCATGGTCGACGGCTCGCGCATCTCGCTCGACGCCGACAGCCGGGTGCTGGTCGACTATTCCGACGAAAGCCGCGCGATCCGGCTCGTCCGCGGCCAGGCCCGTTTCGACGTCGCCCATGGCGACGCCCGCCGCTTCCTCGTCCGCGCCGGCGACCGCACGATCGTCGCGACCGGCACCGCCTTCAACGTCGACCTGGTCGGCGAGCGCGTCATGGTTACGCTGATCGAAGGCAGCGTCCTCGTCTTCCGCGGCGAAGGCCACGCCGACGGGCAGCCAGCGATCGCGCGCCCGGCCGACCGCGTCGCCCTGCGCGCCGGCCAGCAGCTCGTCGCCGCCCCTTCGGCGCCCCCGATCGTCCAGGCCGTCAGCCTCGAGCGCACCACCGCCTGGGAATCGGGCCAGCTCATCTTCGAGGACGAGCGCCTCGACGCCATCGCCGCCCGCATGAGCCGCTATTCGGCCCACCCGATCGCGGTCGATCCCGCCGCCGGCGCCCTGCGCGTCAGCGGCGTCTTCCGCGCCGGCGACACCGCCACCTTCATCGACACCGTCACCCGCTACCTCCCGCTCCGCTCCGCCGAGACGGCCGATGGCGCGGTCGTCTTGCGCCCGGCGCCATAGGTCCTCCCCGGAACGGGGAGGGGGACCATCCGGCAACGCCGGATGGTGGAAGGGCTGCATCGATGGCCTACACGAACCCAAAAAAAACCGGAGGAATCCAAACCCCCGCGCGTCTCTCGTCGAACGATCCGCACCAGCGGACAAATCGAGAGGGGGAAAGCCATGATCCGCAGCAAGGCGCGCTTCCGCATAACAGTCTCGGCCGCCATGATCACTGCCGCACTGGCCTTGTCGCCGTCGCCGGCGGCCGCCCAGTCGACGAGCTATCAAATCCGCGACATGTCGCTCTCCCGCGCGCTGCGCGAGTTCGGCCGGATCTCCGGCCGCCAGATCATTTTCACGGAAGATCTCGTTCGGGGTCGGCGTGCGCCGGAGCTTCGAGGGACCTTCACGCCCGAGGCAGCGCTACAGCGGCTGCTTGAAGGCAGTGGCTTGCGTTCCGCGACCACGCCGGCCGGGGCGATCATGATCCTGAGGGCTTCGCCATCCCCGGGGGAAGGCGGACCGAGGGAAACTTCCCGAGATCCAAGGCAAGCCCTCTCGACAGTCGCGGAGGCTGGTGCTGAGGAGCCCAGTGACGTCGCCGCGGTCACCGTCACCGGCACCCGCATCCGCGGCGGGCAGTCCGCTTCGCCGACTTACATCCTCGACCGCGACGACTTCGCCGCCGCCGGCGTTGGCTCTACCCAGGAGATGCTGCGCACGCTTCCGCAGAACTTCACGGGCGGCAGTTCGGAAACCTCGGCCGCGCTGAGTTCGGGCCGAAACGGCAACAACAACAATGTTGCACTGGGCGCCAGCGTCAATCTCCGTGGGTTGGGCACCGAGTCCACTCTGGTGCTCCTGAACGGCCGCCGTACGGCGCCGGGGGGCTACGGCGATATCGTCGATCTCTCGACCATACCCTTGAGCGCGATCGAGCGGATCGAGGTGGTGCCCGACGGATCTTCGGCGATCTACGGCTCAGACGCGGTGGGCGGGGTCGTGAACTTCATCCTGCGGCGAGATTTCGAAGGCGCCGAGACCCGCCTGCGTTATGGTTCGGTCACCGACGGCGGGTTGCGCCAGTTCAACGCAAGCCAGGCGCTGGGCGTCGTATGGAGCGGTGGCTCGGCCATGCTGAATCTCGACTATAGCCGCAACCGGCCATTGCTGACCCGCGAGCGATCCTTTGCGATCGGCCTGCAGCAGGGCGACACCTATCTGAGCGCCGACGATGAGCGCTACGGTCTAATGTTCAACGCCCGTCAGCAGATTACGCCAAATCTCTCGGCGTCGGCGATGCTCTACTGGAACGACCGCTCGACGCGGTCGCTGACCTACAGTGCCACCCAGCTTCGGCAGACCCTTTACCGCGGCGACACCGAGCAGTGGGGCGGCACGGTTTCGCTGGACTGGCGCATTGCCGACTGGACGCTGACCCTGGCGCACACGCTGAGCCAAGGCGACAATTTCCGTCGTAACTTCCTCGGCGCTACGCCCACGGTGCCGGCCTCGGTGACCGCCGTGGTCGCCAACCACGACGTCGGCGCCACGGAATTGGAGGCCGAAGGACCGTTGATCACCCTCCCGGCCGGCGAGGTGCGGCTGGCGGCTGGTCTTGAGCGTCGCACCGAAGGGCTGCTGCTGAGACGCGTCGATCGCTCGATCCGTGCCACGCTGGATCGCGAGGTGCGTGCCGGATATGCCGAATTGTTCGTGCCGCTGGTGGGAGCGACCAATTCGATCTCGGGCATCCATCGCCTGAACGTCACCGCCGCGTCCCGCATCGAGGATTATGACGATGTCGGCTCGGGCGACACGTACAAGCTGAGCGGCCTCTGGTCGCCTGTCGAGCATATGAACATCCGCGCGACCTGGGGAACCTCTTTTCGCGCGCCCTATCTCTACCAGTTCGACGCCAGCCTGAGCGCCGGCGTCCTCATCGATCTTCCGGGGCCGACCGGTCTGACCCGGACTCTGGTGGTGGCGCAATTGCCCGATTCAAATCTCGGACCGGAGACTGCGACCACCTTTACCGCAGGGGTGGATATCGGCCAGGCTTTGTTCGGGCTTCGCATTTCCGCGACCTATTACAATATCGACTATCGGGACCGGATCCGCGCCGCCCGCTTCTCTGCTGCCGTGTTGAC
>JAYRLF010000326.1:0-438 GCA_041905385.1 Allosphingosinicella sp. | reverse complement strand
CGGCGCTGGCCCGCCGCCCGGCCGATCCGGAGCTGGTCGCCCTGGTCCCGCAGCTGACGCAATTCGTCAACGCGACCAATGGCGGCCTCAGCACGGTGCAGGCGAGCTTCGATGGCCGCACCCGCAACCAGTCCAGCGTCCGGCAGAACGGCATAGACCTGCAGGTCGGTCGAGTGTTCGATACGAATATCGGTCAGATCGGTTTCGATCTCAACGCCACCTACATCCTCGGCTATCGCCTGCGCCTCACCGAGACGGCGCCAGTCGTCGACATCGTCGACACCATCTACAATCCGGTGGACCTACGGGCGCGCGCCAGCGTGACCTGGCGCTCCGGGCCGTGGTCGGCGGCGGCCTTTGTCAATTACACCGACGCCTATATCGACACGCAGATTACGACGCAGCCGGTGAAGGTGGGCAGTTGGTCGACGGCCGATG
>JAYRLF010000325.1:0-4925 GCA_041905385.1 Allosphingosinicella sp. | reverse complement strand
GTCGACGCGTTAGATCTGTAATTTCTCGCCGCCGCCACTGTCCTGGGCGGCAATCAGGATCGGACGGGGGCCGCGCAATATGCCGGCCGCCGCGACCGGTTCGGCGCGGAAGCTGATCTGGCTGCGGTCTCCGCCGGGCATGGCGACGCGATGGATTTGCGGCGTGTCGCCGAAACGGGTCAGCACCAGCATTCCGCCGGCCGGGTCCCAATCCTGGAAGCGGGCGGTACGATAGTCCTGATAGGGGAGGGTCGAGGCTTCGATCGCCTCCGCGATCGCGGGCACGCCGTCGAGCGTGATCGCGGGCGGCGGCGCCGCGCCGGCGAGGGCGAAGGCCGCCGCCGCGACCAGTTCGGATCGCGGCCGCTGGGTCATTGCGCCGCCACCGGCGGCCGCGCCGCCTCCTCCCGCAATGCGCGCCAGCGACGATATTGCTCCGCCTTGGCCGGATCGCGATCCTCCTCGCCGGCCAGCCAGAACCGATACCAGTCGACATTGCCCTGCTGCGAGGTCAGCTGCTCGCGCGGCCGGGTGAGGACATGCTGGCCATCGGGATAATAGACATATTCCGCCGGCCGGCCGTTGCGGCGCAACGCGGTGTAGACGTCCCACCAGCCGCCGAGCGTGCGGCCGTACATCTCCATCCGGATCGGCGCGGTGAAGCGGTGGAGGTTGAGCATCGGATCGTTGCGGGCCCAGGCCCGCGCCCCCTCCTCGCCCCAGGTCGACGCGCCGATCAGCCGCTCGTCGTTGATCATCCCCGGATAGCCGGCGCCGAAATAGAGCGCGTAATGGAGCTGGCTGAGATAATCGGGATCGGACACGGTCGCCGCCCGCAGGTTGAGGTCCGAGAAGGTGGCGGCGTGCTGGACATAGGTGCCCGTGCGGCTCCAGCCGTGCATGCCGACCCGCGCCGGATCGACCAGGCCGCGCGCGACGAGCAGGTCGACGCCGGCCCGATAGGTCTGCATCTGCTGTTCGAGCTGGGCCCGCGACCCCGACGAGACGTCGGGCATTTGCAGGACGGCGATGCCCTGCGCCGCCAGCGCGCGTGCCGCATAGCCGCTCGGCGATCCGCCTGGTCCGGTCACCAGGAAGGAGTCCGGCTCGAAGCCGTGGGTCTGGATCACCAGCGGGTAGCGTCGGTCGGGTCGGGCGCCGCCCGGCGGCACCAGCCCGGCGCGAACCGTCCGCCCGTCGGCGGTGCGCAGCTCGACCACCTCGGCCCGCACCATCTCGATCTCGGCGAATTGCGGGTTGAGCCGGGTCAGCAGCTTCGCCTGGCCGCCGCCGACCAGGGTCGCGCGCAGATCCGGCGGCGTGTTGATGTCCTGCGGGAAATCGAGCGCGAACGGCCGTCCGGCCGCCGCCGGCGTCGGCACTTCGGCCCAGCCGCGGCCGCTCCGCCGCCAGCTTTGACGACGCGCCCCCTCGCGACCGAAGAAGTTCAGCGTCAGCAGGTCGGGCGCGGTCAGGCTCGATCCCGCCAATTCGCCGCTGCTCGCCGTGCCGGATCGCGGCACCGGCAGGTCGGCGATCCGCTGGATGGCGCCGCTGCCGATCTCGACGGCCACCGCCGCGGGCGCCGCCTGCCGCCGCCCCCGCTCCGCCTGACCGACCCCGCCGAGCGGCAGGAAGGTGTTGGTGAGGATGATCCGGTTTGCGTCGAGCCAATGCGCGCCGACGTTGAAGCCGCCGAAATAGAGTCCCGACGGCGCGTCGACCAGCGGTCGCATCGCGCCGCTCGCCATGTCGATCAGCATATATTGGAGGAAGACTTCGCGATGCTCCGAGGTGAAGCCGCGAAAGGCGCTGCGCGATCCGGCCAGCCGAAAATAGTCGTTCGACGCGACCGGCGCATAATCGGTCCACCAGCTGTCCGCCGAATCCGCGACGTGGACCAGCGACACGGCATGGCGGCCGTCGGGAGCGAGCCACATCCCGAAGGCGCCGCCGCCGCGCACTTCGAACGGCGCCATCTCGACCGGGCGCGAGCGGCCGTCCGGACCTTGCGCGTGGAAGCGCAGCCGGGTGTAGAAGCTGCCGCCGCGATTGCGCTCCTGCAGGTCCCAGAGGAACTCGACGCCGATCACGGCGCCACTGCGCTCCTCCTCGGTCCAGCCGCCGGGGGCGACCGCGGCGAAGACGACGCCGCCGCTGTCATTGGTGTCGAAGTCCATCACCGGCGTCGGGTGTGCGGTGATCCGCCGCAGCCCCGAACCGTCTTTGCCGACGACATGGACCTGCGACGTCTCGCCGGGATTTTCGGCGAGGAAGGCGATGCGGTCATTGCCGAGCCAGCGCGCCTTCCAGATGCCGGCTCGGTTCGAGTCCGACCGGAAGGTTGCCGCCGTCACCGCTCCGGCGTCGGATCGCTCGTTCCTGAGGAAGGCCGTCACCGCCGCGCTCGAGAAGACCAGCAGCCGGTGCTCGTTATGATTGCCGGCGAGGTTGCCGCGGCTGGTGATGATGAAGAAGTGGCTGCCGTCCGGCGAAAAAGGCGGCTCCCCGGTCGCGAACATCCGCCGCCCGACGACCGGCTCGACGATCCGCGTCATCTCGATCGCATCGGTGACGGCGAACGGGCGGCCCCGCGCCAGCGCCGGCGCGTGGAGCAGGACGGCGAGCAGGATCAGAGCCGGCAGCCGACGCAGCAGGAAGGGACTTCGCAATATCATCTCGTGTCTCCGGCAAGAGGAGAATGCAGGCTCGGCTGTGGCGCGCGCCGCTAGAAGGCCTTGGTCAGGCCGACATAGAGGAAGCGTCCGCGCAGGTCGGACTGACTCGGATCGTAGCCGATGATGTTGACGTCGGAATAAGGGACGAAGCGGTCGAACGCGTTGATGATGCCGGCCCGGAGCGTGAGGCCGTTCAGCGGACCGATCGGCGCTTCATCGCCGAAGCGATAGGAGATTTGCGCGTCGACATAATATTGCTCGGGGATCCGGCGGGTCGAGATCGAGGCGGTCTGGATGTTGAAGTCCTGGTAGGAATCGACGAACCGCAAGGTCGCGCCGGCATTGAGGCCGCCATTCGAATAAGCGAGCGAGGCGACCGCCTTGAATTCGGGCACGGTGCCGTCCTGGCGGCCGATGCCGACCCGCTCGATCAGCGGCTGACCCGGAAAATCGGCGATCCGGTAGGACTCGACCCAGGTCACCGCCAGGCTCGGCGAGAAGGTGCCGATCCCGGTCTCAAACCGATAGGAGATGCGGCCGTCGATGCCGCTGGTCTCGACGCTGCCGAGATTGAGCCGCGAGATGTCGAGCGAGAGCAGGCGGCCGGGCAGGCCGGCGGCGATGTCGGCCGGCGTCTGCGGCGCCCGCACCACGCGATCGGGGAACAGCGCCGCGTTGCGCACCAAAGTGGTCGCGTCGGGGCTCTGCACCCGCAGATTCTGTGCGATGTCGAAATAGTCGACCGAGACGGTCAGGCCCGACGCCCAGACCGGCGCATAGACGGCGCCCAGGGTCAGGGTCTCGGCCTCCTCGGCCTGCAGGTTCGGGTCGCCGCCCGCGATCAGGGTGATGAAGACGGCCTCGCCCGGCTGGCCCGGCAGGGTCGCCGGACGCAGCGGATCGAAGAACTGGCCGGTCAGGACCGATGACTGGAAGTAGAGCTCGAACAAGGAGGGCGCGCGATAGGAGGTGCCCCAGGATCCGCGCAGCAACAGGTCCGAGCTCGGCTGCCATTCGAGGCCGAGCTTCGGATTGAAGGTGCCGCCGAAGTCGCTGTAATGATCGTAGCGGCCGGCCGCGGTGATCGCGAGGCGGTGGATCAGGCCGACGCCCATATCCCGGCTCACGAGCGGGATCAGCAGCTCGCCGAACAGCGCATTGGTCATGCGCCCTTCGTCCAGCGTCACCACCTGCGGGGTCGGGATCGAGATGTCGAGCGTCTCGCGCCGGTGCTCGGCGCCGATCACGATCTGGACGTCGCCGCCGGGCAGGCGGAAGAGCGGCCCGGTCGCCGAGCCGCCGACCTGAAGCGCGCGCGAATGGGCGATATTGGGCTGCGACCGGCCGACGAGCGAGCGCAGCAGCTCCGGCGTGCCGCCGGGGCCGTCGGAGAAGAGGTTGAGCGCGAGCGCCGGATTGGTCTGGGCCAGCGCCGCTACGACCCGGGCCGGGTCCACTTCGTTGGTGATGGCGGTGACGCTGTCGTCGAGCGTGTGGAGCAGCGCCACCTCATAGTTCCAGCGCCCGACATCGCCGCGCAGGCCGCCGACGAGGCGGTAGAAATCGGCCTCGAGCCTTTCCTCGCGCGGGCCGACCCCTTCGAACAGATAATTGACCCGGACCGGCACGCCGAACGGATTGAACGGGTTGCTGGCCGGGACGACGATGCCGGTCCTGGTCGCGACCGAATTGCTGATCTGGCCGTTCGACAGGGTGGTCGGCGCGAGCTGACGGTTCTCGTCGCGCTGGCTGTAGAGCAGTTCGAAGAAGCCGGTCGCCCAGGGCGCGAAATCCACCTCGCCATTGGCGAATGCGCTGAACCTCCGGCTTTCCGGAATCACGCTCAGATAAGCGCGCTGGCTTTCGCGGTTGAGTCCGGCGGCGCCCTGGGTGGCGAGGAAGCTCGCCGGGGTCAGGCCGACGCCGGTGCTCCCGACCGGCACGCCGGCCTGGTTGGAGCTGAGCCCGGGCAGATTGCCGGAGACCGAGAGCACGTTGCCGGGATTGGAGACGGTCGAGCGGCGGTCGAACCCGCCGAAGCGGCGATAATCCTGGTCGAAGAAGCGCTCGCGCTCGGTGCCGAGCAGATTGGAGCGTCGGAAAAGGTCGACGCCGAAGACGAGCCGGACCGGCCCGTCGCCGATCCCGGCCGTGGCCGATGCGCGCATCTCCTCGGCGCCACCGTCCGCGCCGCCATAATAGAGGTCGACGGTCGGCGCATCGATCGAGTCGCGCAGGATGACGTTG
>JAYRLF010000003.1:0-38541 GCA_041905385.1 Allosphingosinicella sp. | reverse complement strand
GATGAGTTTCGAGATCCCCATCCTCGCTTTGCTTGCGCTCAACCTGGTCGCCATCGCCGCGACCTATCTCCTGATCCGCTCGCGCGAGGGGACGGCGGCGCTGCAGGTCAAGCTCGACGAGATGTCGGGGCGGCTCACCGAGAGTGTCGCCGCGGCCCAGGCCGGTTTCGCCGGCCTGCGCGAGGAGAATGCGGCCTCGGCGCGCATGGCGCGTGAGGAGATGGCGACCCGACTCGATGGCTTCGGTACCAGCCTGACCGGCGCCGTCACCGCGCTCGGCTTGGCCCAAGGCGAACGGCTCGACGGCTTCGCGACCCAGCTCAGCGACGGCCGCTCGGCCAGCGAGGCGCAAGGCAAGGCGCTGCGCGAGGAGGTCGGCCAGACCCTGTCGACGCTGGGAACGCGTCTCGTCGATTCGCTCGACGCCGCCGCCAGGAAGCAGACCGAGGCCCTGGATGCGGCGGCGAAGAAGCAGGCGGAGGCGCTGGACGCGGCCGCCGGCAAGCAGGCGGAAGGACTCGAGGCCGCGGCCCGGCGCCAGTCGGAGGGCCTCGCGTCGGTGGCCGGCTCGATCAAGGAGATGACCGAGGCCAATGAGCGGCGGCAGGAGGCGCTGCGGCTGACGGTGGAGGGGCGGCTCGACTCGATCCGCAACGAGAATGCCGAGAAGCTCGAGCAGATGCGGGTCACGGTCGACGAGAAGTTGCAGGGCACGCTCGAGGCGCGGCTCGGCGCCTCCTTCACCCAGGTCAACGAGAATCTCGAGCGGGTCTACAAGTCGGTCGGCGAGATGCAGACCCTCGCGACCGGTGTCGGCGACCTCAAGCGCGTGCTGACCAATGTCAAGAGCCGCGGCACTTGGGGCGAGGTGACGCTCGGGCTGCTGCTCGAGCAGGTGATGACGTGCGACCAATATGCCGAGAATGTCGAGGTGAAGCCGCACTCGGGCCAGCGCGTCGAATATGCGATCAAGCTGCCGGGCGACGAGGACGCGCCCTTGTGGCTGCCGATCGACGCCAAGATGCCGACCGAGGATTATGAGCGGCTGGTCGAGGCGACCGAGCGCGGCGACGTCGCGGCGGTCGAGGAGGCGGGCAAGGGGATCGAGCGCGCGATCAGGCAGTCGGCGAAGAACATCCACGACAAATATATCTGCCCGCCGCACAGCACCGATCTCGGCATAATGTTCCTGCCGAACGAAGGCCTTTATGCCGAGGTGCTGCGTCGCCCGGGCCTGGTCGACACGCTGCAGCGCGACTATCGCGTCACCGTCGCCGGGCCGACCAATCTCGCCGCGATCCTGTCGGCGATCCGGATGGGATTCCGGACGCTTGCCATCCAGCAGCGCTCCGGCGAGGTCTGGAGCGTGCTCGGCAAGGTCAAGCACGAGTTCGGCAAGTTCGGCGACGTGCTGGACAAGGTCCAGAAGAAGCTTGGCGAGGCCCAGAATGTGGTTGAGGCGGCCGGCGTTCGCCGCCGTGCCGTCGATCGCCAGCTGCGCGACGTCGAGGCCATGCCCGACGCCGCCTCGAACGATCTGGTCGCGCTCACGGCCGTCGAGATAATCGAGGCGGCGGACGCGGCAGACGGCTGAATCGCTTCGGCCCGAGGCCAGGACGGCGCGCCGCGGGCGAAGGCCTGAACGGATGATCGTGCGTCCTGCGTCATCCCGCGTTCCACCGCGCCACGACCGTCATCGCTGAATCGCCGCCCTGGTCCGATCCTGGGGCCCTGATCCGGACGGACGGTCCGGGAAGAGGGTCCCATGACACCGACCAAGCTGCTCATCGGCCAAATCCTGATCGTACTCGCGATCGTGCTCGCCGGCGTCTGGGGGGCAACCCAGTGGTGCGCGGCGATGCTGAGCTACCAGCCGCAGCTTGGGTCCCCCTGGTTCCAGCTCGGTGAATGGCCGGTCTATCGGCCCTGGGCGCTGTTTGGCTGGTGGTATCAATATGAAGCCTATGCGCCCGAGATATTCGACCGGGCCGGCACCCTCGCCGCGGCCAGCGGGTTCATCGGCTGCGCCGCCGCGGTCGGCGGTTCGCTCTGGCGCGCGCGCCAGGCGCGGTTCGTAACCACTTATGGCTCAGCGCGCTGGGCGACGGCGCGCGACGTCGCCAACGCGCCCCCGCCCCTGTGCCCCCCCCCTGCCGCCGCCCCGCGCGGGGCCCCGCCCCCCCCCGCCCCCAACGCTGGCCTGTTCGGCGATGCCGGCCTCTTCCTGGGGCGCCTGCACGGCCGCTACCTGCGTCATGACGGGCCCGAGCATGTCATGGCCTTCGCCCCCACCCGGTCCGGCAAGGGCGTCGGGCTGGTCGTCCCGACGCTGCTCAGCTGGACCGGCTCGGTCGTCGTCCACGACATCAAGGGTGAGAACTGGCAACTGACCGCCGGTTGGCGTGCCCGGTTCAGCCATGCGCTGCTGTTCAACCCGACCGATCCGGCCTCGGCCCGCTACAACCCGCTGCTCGAGGTCCGGCGCGGCGCGCAGGAGGTGCGCGACGTCCAGAATATCGCCGACATCCTCGTCGATCCGGAGGGCGCTCTCGAGCGGCGCAGCCATTGGGAGAAAACCAGCCACAGCCTGCTGGTCGGTGCGATTCTCCACATCCTCTATTCGGAGGAGGAGAAGACGCTCGCCCGGGTCGCGACCTTCCTCTCCGATCCGCAGCGTTCGTTCGCAGCGACCCTGCGGCGGATGATGGCGACCAACCATCTCGGCAGCGCCGAAGCGCCCATGGTCCACCCGGTGGTCGCCTCCGCCGCGCGCGAATTGCTCAACAAGAGCGAGAATGAGCGCTCCGGCGTGCTGTCGACCGCGATGAGCTTTCTCGGCCTCTATCGCGACCCGACCGTCGCCGCGGTGACCTCGCGCTGTGACTGGCGGATCCAGGACCTGGTCGAGGCGGATCGCCCGCTCTCGCTCTACCTGGTCATTCCGCCGTCAGACATCTCGCGGACCAAGCCGCTGGTGCGGCTGGTGCTGAACCAGATCGGTCGCCGCCTCACCGAGCGCCTCGACGCCCGGAGCGACGGGCGCCGGCGGGACCTGTTGCTGATGCTGGACGAGTTTCCGGCGCTCGGCCGGCTCGATTTCTTCGAGACCGCCTTGGCTTTCATGGCCGGCTACGGCATCCGCGCCTTCCTGATCGCCCAGAGCCTGAACCAGATCGAGAAGGCCTATGGCGAGCACAATGCGATCCTCGACAATTGCCATGTCCGCATCGCCTTCGCGACCAATGACGAGCGCACCGCGCGGCGGATCTCGGACGCGCTCGGGGTCGCCACCGAGCAAAGGGCAATGCGCAACTATGCCGGCCACCGGCTCGCTCCCTGGCTCGCCCATGTCATGGTCAGCCGGCAGGAGACCGCCCGGCCGCTGCTGACCCAGGGTGAGGTGATGCAGCTGCCGCCGTCCGACGAGCTGGTGCTGGTCTCTGGCATGCCGCCGATCCGGGCGCGCAAGCTGCGCTATTTCGAGGACGCCAATTTCCGGCGCCGCGCCGCACCACCGCCGCGCCTCGCCGCGGGCGACAATGCCGACCGCCCGGCGCCTCGCCAGGATGTCTGGGCAGGCTTCGCGCGCGGCCAGGATGTCCGCCTTGGCGCTGGCGCCGCGGAGGAGGCGCTGGCCGAGGAGGGCGGGCTCCAGCAGCAGCGCCACCCCGAGCTCGGCGAGGATCTGCCGGTCCGCCGCGACGGGGCGCTGACCGCCGACCCGCTCGGTCTCGATGCGGATGAGGCCGACCCGGCGACCGACCAGAAGGCGATGGACAGGGCGCGCTCGCTGACCGGCGTGGTCCGCGGCCATGCCCTCAACCAGGGGCAGGACCATGACGTCCTGCCGGGTCTGTGAGGAGGGCGTCATGAAGCTGCGCCAGAATCTCTACATCGATCTCGAGCTCAGCCGGGCGCTCGATATGCTCGCGGCCGCCCCTGGCGCGACCAAGAGCGGGGTCGTCAATGAGGCGCTCGGCGCCTGGATCCGCCGCCGCGGCGCCGCCCAGGTTGACGACGCGCTCAAGCTGCGGCTCGACCGCATGTCGCGCGAGCTCGGCCGGATCGGGCGCGACATGGAGGTGCTGCTCGAGAGCCTCTCCTTGTTCGTCCGCTACCAGCTGACCGTGACCGCGCCGCTGCCGGAGGCCGACAGCGCCGCCCGAGCCGCCGGGCGGGAGCGGTTCGAGGCGTTCGTGGCCCAGGTCGGCCGCCAGATCGGTTCCGGCAGGCGCTCGATCCCGGCAGCCGATGGCGAGGGCGGGCAATGACCGAGACCCTCTCCGCCGAGCGGCGCCGGGCGATGCTGCGCACCGCGATGGGGCCGACCATCGCCGAGGCGCTGGCGGATCCCGAGGTGATCGAGATCATGATCAATCCGGACGGGGCGCTGCGGCTCGACCGGCTCGGCCAGGGACGGGTCGATACCGGCATGCTTTATGAACCGGCCCAGATCGAGCGGATCATCCGCCTGGTCGCCAGCCATGCCCGCACCGAGGTCCACGAGCAGGCGCCGATCGTCTCGGCCGAGCTGCCGCCGCATGGCCAGGGCGCCGGCGAGCGGTTCGAAGGGGTGCTGCCGCCGGTCAGCCTGGCGCCCTGCTTCTCGATCCGGAAGCCCGCCGCCAGGATCTTCACCCTGGTCGATTATGTCGGCGACGGGATCATGTCCGCGGCTGCCGCGCGGCTGCTCGGCCGGGCCGTGGCGGAGCGCCGCAACATCCTCGTCGCCGGCGGCACCAGCTCCGGCAAGACCACGCTTGCCAACGCCCTGCTCGCCGAGATGGAGGGCCTGGACGAGCGCGTCATCCTGATCGAGGACACGCGCGAGCTGCAATGCGCCGCGCCGGACACGGTCGCGCTCAGGACCCGGCCCGCGACGCCGCACGCGGCCGGCGGCGTGAGCATGGCCGACCTGGTCCGCTCGACGCTGCGGCTGCGGCCCGACCGGATCATCGTCGGCGAGGTGCGCGGGCGCGAGGCGCTCGACATGCTGAAGGCCTGGAACACCGGCCATCCCGGCGGGATCGCGACAGTTCACGCGAACAGCGCCGCCGCCGCGCTCTACCGCCTCGAGCAGCTGGTCCAGGAAAGCGTCGTCACCGTGCCGCGCCGGCTGATCGCCGAGGCGATCGACATGGTCGTGTTCATCGCCGGCCGCGGCCGCGCCCGCCGGGTCGAGGCGATCGCCCGCGTCACCGGGCTCGATCCCGACGGCCAATATGGCCTCGCCGATCTCACTACCGATCCAGCAACCCCAGCAGGAGCCTGACCATGACCCTCCGCCGCTTGTCCTATCGCCCCTCCCGGCCGCGTCTCGCCGTCGCTGCGGCGCTCGCTCTGGCGGTCGCGGCGACCGCGCAGGCCGCCGGCTCCGGTATGCCCTGGGAGGAGCCGCTGCAGCAGGTGCTCGAATCTGTCCAGGGGCCGGTCGCCAAGATCATCGCGGTGATCATCATCATCATGACCGGGCTCACCCTGGCGTTCGGCGAGACTGCCGGCGGGTTCCGCCGGCTCATCCAGATCATTTTCGGCCTGTCGATCGCGTTCGCCGCGTCGAGTTTCTTCCTCAGCTTCTTCAGCTTCGGCGGCGGAGCGCTGGTGGCATGACCGGCCATGTCGAAGGCTATGAGGCGCCGCTCCACCGCGCGCTCGCCGAGCCGATCCTGCTCGGCGGGGCGCCGCGGGCGGTCGCGATCGTCAATGGCACGGTCGCCGCCGCCCTCGGCCTTGGCCTGCAGCAATGGGTCGCAGGGCTCGCTTTGTGGGCGGTCGGCCACAGCCTCGCCCTGTTCGCCGCGAAGCGGGATCCGGATTTTGCGGCGGTGCTCGTCCGCCATCTGCGCCAGCGCGGCCACCTGTCGTGCTAGCGCTGCGCGAATATCGGGCCCGCGCCGACCGCCTCGCCGACCATCTGCCCTGGGCGGCGCTGGTCGCGCCCGGCGTGGTGCTCAACAAGGACGGCGCCTTCATGCGCACCTTCCGGTTCCGCGGTCCCGACCTCGAATCGGCGACCGAGGCGGAGCTGGTCGCGGCCTGCGCCCGCGCCAACAATGTTCTGAAGCGCTTCGGCTCGGGCTGGGCGCTCCACGTCGAGGCCGAGCGGCGCGAGGCGCTCGATCATCCGGTCAGCGCCTTTCCGGACCCGGCCTCATGGCTGGTCGACGAGGAACGCCGCGCCGCCTTCCACGCGGCCGGCCGGCATTTCGAAAGCCGGTACCATCTGACCCTGACCTTCCTGCCGCCGCCGGACCAGGCGGACAGCGCCGGCCGCATGCTGATCGAGCGCAGCGACGACCTGAAGGGGCGCGACTGGCGCGAGGCGCTCGCCGGCTTCGTCGCCGAGACCGACCGTGCGCTCGACCTGTTCGCCGGCTTCATGCCCGAGATCGCCGCCTTGGGCGACGAGGCGATGCTGACCTACCTGCACGGGACGATCTCGACCCGCCGCCACCGCGTCGCGGTCCCCCGCACGCCCTTCTACCTGGACGGCCTGCTCGCCGACATGCCCCTCACCGGCGGGCTGGAGCCGAGGCTCGGCCAGCAGCATCTGCGCACCCTCACCATTCTCGGCTTTCCGGGGCTCAGCCGGCCCGGCATCCTCGACGCGCTCAACCACCAGGATTTCGGCTATCGCTGGGTCACCCGATTCATCGCGCTCGACAAGACCGACGCGACCCGGGCGCTGACCCGGCTGCGCCGGCAATGGTTCAACAAGCGCAAGTCGATCACCGCTTTGCTGCGCGAGGTGCTCTACAACCAGCCCGTCCAGCTGCTTGACAGCGACGCCGACAACAAGGTCGCGGATGCGGACCTGGCGCTGCAGGCGCTCGGCGCGGACCATGTCGCGTTCGGCTATCTGACCGCGACGATCAGCCTGTTCGACGCGGACCGTGGCCGGGTCGAGGAGAAGGTGCGCAGCGTCGAGCGGGTCGTCAACGGGCTCGGCTTCACCTGCATCCGCGAGAGCATGAACGCGCTCGAGGCCTGGCTCGGCTCGCTGCCGGGCCATGTCTACGCCAATGTCCGCCAGCCGCTCGTCCACAGCCTGAACCTTGCCCACCTCATGCCCCTGTCGTCGGTCTGGGCGGGGCCGGCGCGCAACGCCCATCTCGGCGGACCGCCCTTGCTCTTCGCCGAGACCAGCGGGACGACCCCGTTCCGCCTCTCCACCCATGTCGGCGATGTCGGCCACATGCTGGTGGTCGGCCCGACCGGGGCCGGCAAGTCGGTGCTGCTGGCTTTGCTCGCGCTCCAGTTCCGCCGCTATCCCGGCGCCCAGGTCTACATCTTCGACAAGGGCCATTCCGCCCGCGCCGCGGTGCTGGCGATGGGCGGCGCGCATCATGCCCTGGGGCTCGGCGGCGATGAGGGCGGCGCGCGGGCGATCGCATTCCAACCGCTGGCCCGCATCGACCGCGGCGACGAACGCGCCTGGGCGGCCGAGTGGATCGCCGCCCTGCTGGCGCACGAGAAGGTGCTGGTCACCGCCGAGGTCAAGGAGACGGTCTGGACCGCGCTGACCAGCCTCGCATCGGCGCCGGTCGAGGAGCGCACGCTGACCGGCCTGTCGCTGCTGCTCCAGTCGACCGCGCTGCGCGCAGCGCTCGCCCCCTATACGCTCGAGGGCCCGTTCGGGCGGCTGCTGGACGCGGCCGAGGATGGGGTGGGCGCGCTCGCCGACATCCAGTGCTTCGAGACCGAAGGGCTGATGGGGCAGGCCGGGGTGGTGGCGCCGGTGCTGACCTACCTGTTCCACCGGCTCGAGGAACGGTTCACCGGCCGGCCGACCCTGCTGATCCTCGACGAGGCCTGGGTCTTCCTCGACCATCCCCTGTTCGCGGCGCGCATCCGCGAATGGCTCAAGGTGCTGCGCAAGCGCAACGTCGCGGTGGTCTTCGCCACCCAGAGTCTTGCCGACATCGCCGATTCAACGATCGCGCCGGCGATCATCGAGAGCTGCCCGCATCCTGCTGCCCAATGACCGGGCGATCGAGCCGCAGAGCCGCGCCTTCTATGTCCGGTTCGGGCTCAACGAGCGGCAGCTCGAGCTGATCAGCCGGGCCGTGCCGAAGCGGCAATATTATCTCCAGTCCGCGCGCGGCAATCGCCTGTTCGAGCTCGGCCTCGGACCGGTCGCCCTCGCCCTGTGCGGCGCGTCCGATGCCGACACAAGGAAGCGGATCGACGCCCTGCTCGCCGAACATGGCGCCAAGGGCTTCGCCGCGCGCTTCCTCGCGGCCCAAGGCCTCGACTGGGCCGCGTCCCTGCTCGCCGACTTTCCCGACCCCGCCCCAGAAGGAGACTGAATGATGAAGACTGCCCTGACCGCCGCCTTGCTCGGCTGCACCATCGCCGGCGCGATCGGCACGAGCATGATCAGCGTCCCCGCCGCGGCCCAGCTCAGCGTGTTCGATCCCTCCAATTATGCCCAGAATGTGTTGACCGCCGCCCGCACCCTCACCTCGATCAACCAGCAGATCCAGCAGCTGCAGAATGAGGCGATGATGCTGACCAACATGGCCCGCAACCTGGCCCGGGTCGACTTCCCGCAGATGCAGCAACTGCAGCAGCGGCTCGGCCAGATCGACCGGCTGATGGGCCAGGCCCAGGGCGTCGATTTCCGGGTCGATCAGCTCGAGGCGCAACTGCGCCAGCTCTACCCGAACGACTTCCAGCGCCTGTTCGGCCGCGACCAGCGCGTCCAGCGCGCCCGCGCCCAGCTCGAGGCGGCGATGGGCGGGTTCCGGTCGGCCATGGCTCTGCAGAACGAGATCGTCACCAATGTCCGCGACGATGCCGAGACCCTGCGCGACATCGTTGGCCGAAGCCAGGGCGCGGAAGGCTCGCTCCAGGCGCAGCAGGCGACCAACCAGCTGCTCGCGCTTGCGGCGAAGCAGCAGCTCCAGATCCAGCAGCTGATGGCGGCGCAGTTCCGTGCCGAGTCGGTCGAGCAGGGCCGGCGCGGCCAGATCGAGCGCGAGGCCCGCGAGTCGACCCGGCGATTCCTCGGCGATGGCCGCGCCTACAGCCCGCGCAACTGACGAAAAGGGGCGGCGCCGGCACAAGCCCTCTCGCCGGCGCGCGTCCCGTCGCGGGGCCCGTCGAGTCCTTCCCCCCGGCCTCCGGGCCCCGCGGCAAAACCCTCGGAACAGGATTGCAGAGCAGTGGACGACCTCAATGTCATCGACCAGTTCATGGACGCGTTCATCCGCTATATCGACAGCGGCTTCGGACTGCTTGGGCCCGACGTCGCCTTCCTGACCACGATCCTGATCGGCATCGACATCACACTTGCCGGCCTGTTCTGGGCCTTGGGCGGCGAGGACGACATCATCGCCAAGTTCCTCAAGAAGATCCTGTTCGTCGGCGTGTTCGCCCTGATCCTCAACAGCTTTTCGACGCTTGCAGACATCATCTTCCGCTCGTTCGCCGGGCTTGGCCTCACCGCCGGCGGGGGCACGATGTCGGCCGACGACCTGCTCCGCCCCGGGCGGCTCGCCGGCACCGGGTTCGAGGCGGCGGCGCCCCTGCTCGACAAGGTCGCCGAGCTCGTCGGCCCGATCGCCTTCTTCGAGAATTTCCTGGAGATCGCGGTGCTGATGATCGCCTGGGTGATCGTGATCATCGCCTTCTTCATCCTCGCCGTGCAACTGTTCGTCACCATCCTCGAGTTCAAGCTGACCGCGCTGGCGGGCTTCGTGCTGGTGCCGTTCGCCTTGTGGAACCGGACCGGCTTCCTGGCCGAGCGGGTGCTCGGCAATGTCGTCAGCTCGGGCATCAAGGTGATGGTGCTGGCTGTGATCGTCGGCATCGGCTCCGGCTTTTTCGGCCAGTTCACCGGAGCCCTCACCGGCGAGATCAATATCGACCAGGCGATGGCGCTGATGCTGGCGAGCATCGCCTTGTTCGGGCTCGGCATCTTCGGCCCGGGGATCGCGACCGGCCTGGTCTCGGGCGCGCCGCAGCTCGGTGCGGGCGCGGCGATCGGCACCGTCGCCGGCGCCGGCGCGACCCTGGCGGTTGGCGGGGCGGCGGTAGCCGGCGGAGCGCGGCTCGCGGCCGGCGCCGGCCTCGGCGCGATCCGGGCCGGCACCAGCATGGGTGCGGCGGCCTCGACCTCATACCGGCTCGGCCAGGAGACCTCGGGATCACGCACCGTCGGCGCCGGCATGCGCGGCATGGCGAGCGCGGCGAGGGGCGCGATCGGCGACGGCGCGAGCCGCGCCGGCGGCGCGCTCGGGCTGCGCGAGGCGGCGGCGCGCGGGCAGAATGCGGCCTTGCGCGCTGGCAGCCGCAGTGGCGGCGCCGCCGCCCTGACGGACTCTTCGGCGGAGCCGCCGGCCTGGGCCCGCCAGCTGCGCACCGAGCAGGCGTCGCGCGCTCGCCGCCAGGTCGCGCTTCATGCCCTGCGCGAGGGCGACAAGGGCGGCGGCGGCATCTCTCCGGATATCAGCGAAAGGGACTGATCGATGCGATTCAGGCGAGCGGTGCAACGTTACGGGCGAACGCCCGATCCCGAGACCCCCTATCAGCGGGCCGGCCAGCTATGGGACGAGCGGATCGGTTCGGCCCGGGTCCAGGCGCAGAGCTGGCGAATGATGGCGTTCGGCAGCCTGATCCTCGCGACCGGCCTGTCCGGCGCTCTGGTCTGGCAGTCGATGCAGAGCCGGGTGGTCCCCTATGTGGTCGAGGTCGACGCGCTCGGCGAGGCGCGGGCGGTGGCGCCGGCGGCATGCGACTACCGGCCGACCGATCCGCAGATCGCATGGCATCTCGGACGGTTCGTCGCCAGCATCCGCTCGCGCTCGCTCGACCCGGTGCTGATGCGGCAGAACTGGCTTTCGGCCTATGATTTCGCGTCCGAGCGCGGCGCTTTGTTCCTCGGCGAATATGCCCGCGCCGCAAATCCGTTTGCCGAGGTCGGCCGGCGAACTGTGTCGGTCCAGGTCACCAGCATCGTCCGCGCGTCCGACAGCTCGTTCCAGGTCAAGTGGACCGAGAGCGCGTATGAGCGCGGCAGCCTCGCCGGCACGTCGCGCTGGACCGCGATCCTCACCGTGCTGGTGCGCCCGCCGCGTTCGGCCGAGATCCTGCGGCGCAATCCGCTCGGCCTTTACGTCGACGCGGTCGACTGGAGCCGTGAGCTCGACAGCCCGCCGCCGCCGCCTGCGCCGCCCCCGGCCGATCCGCCAGCGCCGGTCACGATCCCGACGGGCTCGCCGCTCGATCCGACCCTCGGTGCAGACCCGGCCAGTCCCGCCATCCCTGCCGAAAGGAGTTCCTCATGATTCGCTTCTGCCTCGTCTCGGCCAGCCTGATCGGCCTGGCAGCGCCGCTCGCGGCGCAGAGTCGCCCGGCGCCCGGGCCGGGCTCGGTCTCCGCCGCCAATCGCGCGGCGCTGCGCGAGCCGTCCGGCGCCGGCTTCGTCAACGCGGTGCAGGTCTATCCTTATGCGGACGGCACGCTCTACCGCCTCTATGCGGCGCCGGAACGCGTGACCGACATCGCGCTGCAGCCGGGCGAGACCCTGGTCTCGGTCGCAGCCGGCGACACCGTGCGCTGGACGGTCGGCGACACGACCAGCGGCAGCGGCGAGGGGCGGCGGGTTCATATCCTGATCAAGCCCTTCTCGGCGGACCTGCGCACCAATCTGGTCATCACCACCGACCGGCGCGCCTATCATCTCCAGCTGGAGAGCCTGGCGCGCACCGCGATGATGGCGATCTCCTGGACCTATCCGCAGGACGAACTGGTCGCGCTGCGCCGCGAGGCCGCGGCGACCGGGACGGCGCGGCCGGTCGCGGAGGGCCTCGCGGTCGAGCGGCTCGATTTCGGCTATCGCATCTCGGGCGACCAGCCGCGCTGGCGGCCGCTGCGCGCGTTCGACGACGGCCGCCAGACCTATGTCGAGTTTCCGGCGAGCATTGCGCAGGGCGAAGCGCCGCCTTTGTTCGTGATTGGCGAGGACGGGGCGGCCCAGCTCGTCAACTATCGCATGGCCGGGCGCTATTATGTCGTCGACCGCCTGTTCGACCTGGCCGAGCTGCGGCTTGGCGCGCGCCGCCAGCAGATCGTGCGGATCGCGCGCGGCAATGATCCGCGCAGCGACCGGCGGGCGCGGCGCCAGCGGAGGACGCCATGACCGAGCCGGCCGCTCCGCCGCCTCCGTCCGGCAAGGTCGATCCGGAGACGCTGGTCCTGCGCGGCAGCCCGGGGCGGGTGACCCGGTTCCGGCGCGGCGCGATCATCGCCATCGCCGCGGCCGGCTCCACCGCCCTGGTCGCGGTCGCCTGGCTGGCGCTGCGCCCCGCCACATTGAGCCTGGTCACGAGCGAGGAGGACCGATTGAAGGTCGCGGCGGGCGCGCCGCCGGAGGCGCTGGCCGGCGCGCCCCGCTCCTATGGCGACGTGCCGCAGCTCGGTCCGCCGCTCCCCGGCGACCTCGGCCGCCCGATCCTCCAGCGCCAGCGCGAAACCGGCATCGCGATCCCCGAGCAGGCGCCGCCGGATGCGCGCGCGGCGGCGGCCGAGCGCGCGGCCCAGGCGGCCGAGGCGGAGCGGCAGCGCCTGCTGGCCGAGCAGCAGTCGGCCCGCCAGTCCGCAGTGATGATGCAGCTCGCTGGCGCCGCCGCCGCCGCGCCCTTGCCGGCAACCGCGCCCGGCCCGGGCGCGGATCGTGCCGCGATCCCGGGTGCTGCCATCCAGGAAGCGGCGCCGACGCGTCGCGAACGGCTGGTCGGCCGCGCCAATGATGATGACGAGGTCAGCCCGCACCGTCTGGTCGCCGCTGTCTCACCTTACACGCTTCGAGCCGGCAGCATCATCGCGGCGAGCCTGATCACTGGGCTGAATTCGGACCTGCCCGGCTTCGTCACGGCCCAGGTGACCGAGAATGTCCATGACAGCGCGACCGGGCGGATCCTGCTGGTTCCGCAAGGGGCCAGGCTGGTCGGCAGCTATGATTCGGTGGTCGCGTTCGGGCAGAGCCGCGCGCTTGTCGTGTGGCAGCGGATCCTGATGCCGGACGGATCCTCGATCCGCATCGACAATCTTCCCGCGACGGATCTGGCCGGTCATGCCGGCCTGTCGGACCGGATCGACCGGCACGGCTGGCAGTTGCTCAGGGGCGTCGCGCTGTCGACCTTGCTCGGCGTCGGCAGCGAGCTCAGCTTCGCCAGCGGCGAGAGCGACCTGGTCGAGGCGATCCGCGAATCCGCGCAGCGCGGGGGCGCCAGGGCAGGAGAACAGCTGGTCGGGCGCAGCCTCGAGATCCAGCCGACCCTGAGGATCCGCCCGGGCTGGCCGTTGCGGGTGGTGGTTCACAAGGACATCGTGTTGCGGCCGGCGGGCGGCGCCAATGGCTGAGCTCAGGCTGGGCCGGCTGCCCGACCGCAATGCGGTCAGACTGGCGATCAGCGTATCGCCCGATCTGAAACGCGCGCTCGACGACTATGCTTCCGCCTATGAGGCGGCCTATGGCCAGGCCGAGGCGATCGTCGACCTGATTCCGTTCATGCTCGCCAGTTTCCTCGACAGCGACCGGGAATTCGCCCGCATGCGCAAGGCGAGGGCGGCGCCGTGAGCGCGCCGATGCCGGCGGACGAGGGGATGGTGACCGTCGAGGAATTCGCGCGGCTGGCGCGATTGTCGCGGCGCCAGATCGATCGGCTTCGGAAGCGGCGGCCGCCGGGCTTCCCGCGCGAATATGAGCTCGGCAGCGGCACCAGCAAATATCGCAGATGTCCGCGCTTTCGAATGCGGGAGGTACAGAAATGGCTCGACTCGCGCGCCTTGTGGTGACGCCTGGCGGCCGGATCGCAAATGTCCGGACCATGTCCCTCTGCGAGACTGCGTCGCCTTCAATCAGGCTGCGAGCGCCGTCCGGTCATAGTCCCGGGCCGCAAGCGGGGAGCGGAAGGTCTGCACGCGCCGGCAGGTCCGGAAGAAGGCGACATTATTTTCGTCCAGCTCGACGCAATCGGATTGGCCGATCAGGATCGACTCGCCCCTTTGCTCCCAGACGAAGCAGGTGTCGTCCGCCAGCCGGCCGTGCAGCGCGGCGATGTCGCGCGCGGTCAGGCAGCGGGATTCGGTTGCGCGCAGGCAGCCGTCAATGTCGACGATGAAGCGCCTTTCGGCGCGATCAGCGGATTGGATGTTCATGATCGGCTCCTCGATTCGATTTCGATGCGAAGAGGATGCAGCCCGAGGATGACAAATGCTGACGCCTTCCGATCGTGCCGGACTCAGCCGCCGCCATGCTCGTGGAGGCGGCACAGCGTGTTGACGAGCATCATGTCGTCGACCGTGCGACAGGGGACCTCGAGCAGCAGCGGGCTCGCGAACACCGCCGCCATGGCCTGGGCGCGCGAGAGGGCGACATTGATGCGATTGAGCGAGAACAGGAAATCGAGATCGCGCGGCATTTCCTCGGCGCTCGATGTGGTCATCGAGACCAGGCAGATCGGCGCTTCCTGTCCCTGGAACTTGTCGACCGTGCCGACCCGGACCCCCGGCAAGGCGGAGCGGAGCGCGTTGACCTGGGCATTGTAGGGGGCGACGACGAGGATATCGCCGCGGCCGATCGCGCGGGTCCGGCCTTTGCGATCGAGATAGGCGGCGCCAAGCAGCATATCGAGGAACGCCTGGATCGCCGCGATCTCTTCCGGGCAGATCTGCGATCGCCCTGCATGGGGGGTCGCATTCAGCCGCGCGCCGAGCAGGGAAGTGCCGTCGGCACCGTCGAGCCGCTGGCCTCTTGCGAGCGCGTCATTGGTGAGCTGGTCCTCATAGACCGCGGCCGAGATGAAGCCGCAGACGCCGCAGTGCATCCTGCGGCTGACCGGCATGAAGATGCCGCGATCGGCCGGCACGACGCGATGATCGCCGATCAGATATTCGAGCGCCGACTGGCCGCTCTGGCCGGGATGGCTGGCCTGGGTCGGCTGGGGCAGCTGCATCGGATCGCCGACGAGGACGATGTTGCGTGCGATGCGCGACATGGCGACCAGATTGGCGAGCGAGACCTGGCCGGCCTCGTCGACGAACAGATAGTCGAAGATCGGCTCGGCGATCCGTGCGAACAGGAAGACGGTGCCGCCGACCACGTCGGCCATGCCGATCTCGGGCGCCTCATTGTCGTCGATGATGCCGATCAAGGGATGGCTGGTGGCGCCTCCTTCATCCTCCTCGCCGCCCTTGTGGACGATCATCGGCTGATCGCCGAGCTCGGTTGCGCGGTCGGCGACGGCCTTGAGCAGATTGTCGATTGCCTTGTGGCTGTGCGAGGCGACGGCGACGCGCTTGCCGGCGCGGACGAGATCCATGATCGACCACGCGCTGACATAGGTCTTGCCCGTCCCGGGCGGCCCCTGGATCGGCAGCACGGTCCCGTCCATCGCCGCGATCGCCTTGCTCGTCTCGAGCACGAGGTCGGCATCGGCATCGACGATGCCGAGCGGGCGCGGCCCTCCGGTGAATGTCGGCGGCGTCCGGAGCAGCAGATGTTCGACCGCCCGGTGGGCGCCATTGTCGGCAATGATCCCATCCGAGACGGCCATGATCGCCTCGCGGATCTTGGTCGTCGGCAATGGCTGTGACGGCAGCAGGTCGAGCCGGTCCGGGAGCTCGCCCGCTTTCTTTCCGCGGCGCAAGGTCAGGATGCAGGCTTCCATGTCGAGCGCGACCAGGCCGACGGATTCCGGCTTGCCTGCCGGCTTGATGCAGGGCCGCTGGCGCGGACCGGCGCGCATCTTGGTTTCCTGCGGCGGAAAGCGGTACTGGCGCTCGGTCGACTGCTTGTCGGGAACGGCAGCCCCGATCGCCTCGAGCCCGGCGATGCATTCGAGGTCGTCGAGCAGGGCCTCGCTCTCCTGGGCGAGCCGATCGAAGATGCCCCAATAATAAGGCTTGTCCTCGCGCGCGTGGAAATAGTTGAGCTGGAAGAGAAGGTCGCCGACGGCGTCGCCCAGGCGCGCCCGTGCCGGCGCGAACTGGGCGTGGCGCGCCGCCATCTCGGCCTCTTCGTCGCTGAGCCGGGTCGCACCGGTCGGCCGGTGGTCCTCGCCGAGTATCGGCCAGGGCAAAGTGGACGGCCGCGCCTTGGCAACCAGCCAGTCGCGCAGGAGCTGGGTCGAGATACAGTCGGTCCGGTTATAAGCCTCGATCTGGCCGAGCAGGTCCGGATCGCCGCTTTGCCGCCATTTCTCATAGACGACGACGCTGGCGCCGGCGGTCGCCACATCGCCCTCGCGCTTGGCCATGTAGAAGGCTTCGAGGTCCTTGATCGAATAGCCGGCCTCCGACGCGATGAGGCCCCCGGAGACGACCTTGAACAGGTCGACGAACCTCTGCTCGCGCAGCAGCTGGTCCAGCGCCAGCTCGCTGGTGGAATGGGCCGCGGTCAGGCGCCGGAGCGCGGCGATCTCGTAATTTGCGTAATGATAGATATGGGCGCGCGGGAAGGCGCGCATCCGCGCGGAGAGGAAGCCGAGCAGTCGCGCGACGGCCTCGCCTTCCGCTGCGCGGTCATGGGCCCAATAAGGCTGGAATGTCCACGCGCCGCCCTCGTGCAGCCAGAGACCGTGCAGATATTCGAGCCCGCCGGGATGATAGGGGTCGCCCTCGATGTCGTAGAAGACGTCGCCATCGTCGGGCTCGGGCAGCAGGTCGAAGCCGCGGCCCGGCTCGGCGGCGCGAAGCTCGAAGCTTGGCGGGCCGCCGGCGCGGCGTGCCGCCTGGAGGCGCGCCTGTACTTGCAGCTTCCTCTGGGTCTCGGGCGCAAGCCTTGGCACGCGATCCGCATGGGCGCCGAGGGCAGTCATGGTCGCGATGCCGGCAGCCTCGATCTTCTCGCGCTGGCTGCGGCTGATCCCGGCGACGAGGACCAGGCTGTCCGCGGCCTCCCATTCGGCCTGGCAGCGTTCGCGCCACGGGCAGAGCCCGCAGCCCGAGACCGGCTCGGGCCGCGTCAGGGGTCGTTCGTCGAGAAAGGCCTCGAACTTCGCGCGCGCGTGCCGGCAATAAGCGGCGACGTCGCGCAGCCGGATCGAATAGCGGCTGCCGTCGCCAAGCTGGAGATGGGCCTGGTCGGGGGGCCGGCCCTGGATCTCGGCGAGCAGGTCGGAATAGAGCGCCAGCTGGAGGACGTGCTTGGGGTCCGGCGAGCGCTTCAGCTTGGTGTCGATGACCTCATAGGACCAGTCGCCCAGCGCCGACGGCCGATCGACGCGCTCGAGAAAGTCCGAATAGCCGCCCCAGGCGCCCGAAAGGAACGCGCCCTGAAAGATAACGTCGGCACCCTTATGCAGCGCCTCGATGGTCATGGCGGCGGATTGCTCGAGCGAGATCGCGTCCTTCGGGATCTCGACGATTGTCAGGCCCTTGTCCCTCAGCGACTGGAGATAGGCCGCCTCATGCGCGTCGCCCTGACGCTGGAGCAGTTCGGCCTCCTCGCTGTCGGCGCCCGGAATGATGTCCCCGATCTCGGCCTTGCGCAGATCGAGCGCGGTCGCATGCCGGCAGACCTTGAAGCGCATCAGGTCCGAAGCGGACAATCTGAGCGTGCCTTCGACCAGTCGCATTTCCAGTCCCCCAAGTTCGCGCCGTCCCGATCGCCGGCGATTCGCATCCTGCACCGACAAGGCGTCAGAATCTGTCGCCCTCCCGATTCATGTCGTAAGGCAGTTCGGCGGGAGGGGCGAATCATGTCGTATCGCAAGGCGGGCAATCTGTTGCGGGTCGCACTGGCTGCAGCCGGACGGGTCGGCGTGACCTTGGACGAGATCGAGGAGATCTGCGATTGCGACCGGCGGACGGCGCAACGCGTCGCCGCCATGTTGGTCGAGACCTTCCCGGCGACCGATCGCTGGGTCGACGAGGAGCGGCGGCCGCGCTGGCCGCTGCCGTCGACCGGGGTCATGGCCTTCCTGTCGCCGACCCCGGACGAGCTCGCCGTGCTCGCGCGGGCCATCGAGAAGCTCGATCATGACGGCGGCGCCAATGAGGCACGGACGCTCAAGGGGCTCGAGCAGAAGGTGCTTGCCAGCATTCCGGCGCCGTCGCGGACCAGGATCGAGGTGGACGAAGAGGCGCTGCTGCAGGCGCTCGGCCTCGCGACCCGGCCCGGTCCGCGGCCGCGTTCCGACCCCGGCGTCGACGAGGTCCTTGCGACCGCCCTCAAGGCGCGACGCCGCGTCCGGATCCTGTACCGCAACGTGAAGGAGAAGGCGCCGCGATGGCGCGAGGTCGAGCCGCACGGCCTGCTGCTGGGGACGCGGCGCTATCTGGTGGCGCGGGATCTGCAGCGGCAGGACAAGATCCTGCGCCACTACCGGGTCGAGGATGTGCTCGAGGCGCAATTGCTCGACAGCTGCTTCGAGGGCGACGAGGCGTTCGACATCACCGCCCATGCCAAGTCGGGGTTCAGCTCCTACGTCAATCCCGCGGAGATCGAGCATATCGTGTGGCGGTTCCTGCCTGAAGCGGCGCCGCGCGCGCGCAGCTACCAGTTTCATCCCGACCAGCAGATTGTCGACAATGAGGATGGCTCGATCACGGTCACGTTCGACGCGTGTGGCCGGCTCGAAATGTGCTGGCATCTCTATAGCTGGGGCGACAAGGTTGAGGTCGTCGAACCGGCTGCCTTGCGCCAGATGGTCGACAGCTTTCGCCGCGGGGATTTCCCGGCGCTGCCCTGAGCCGACCAAGAATAGCAACATTGTCAGACCGATCTTACCCGGCTCACTTGGCCGCGGTTGAACTGCTCGGTGGGTTCAGAGGTGCGTTACGGTCGTCAATTTGCGTCGGCCGACATTCGATCGACAGTTTCAAAATGCCCTTCATCGGCTGCCTTATCGCCTTGGCCGACTGGTCGGAGCTCAGTCTTTTTTCCTGCTCCTGCGGTCCCACCAATTGACCAACCTGAATATGATCATCGTGCCTATCGCGCTCAGAAGGAGTGTCGAAAACAGCTCAAGCTTGGAGGCGGCCATCAATGCCTTCGCAGGCTCGATCAACATCATTCTGATGTGCTCCTGCTTCGGCCGCCAACATCGCGACCGCTCGTCGATAGATGCACCACGGGTCAGGAACGCAGGATGAGCGTGACCGACTTGCGGTTGTAGGAACGGACATTCTCGACGCGAATTTCCGGATATTGCCCGACCCATTCCTTGAAAGCGCGATATTCGCCAAGCGATTTCACATCCAGATCGTTCAGCCGCCAATCGTCGAACATGATTATCGCCGGATTTGTCAGCAGGCCCGCCGAGAAAGCGAGGGCAAGCTGCGCCGAACTGTAGGTGTCCGAGTCGATCATGACGAGAGAAGCGCTTCCGATCCCGTAGATGTCGCCATGCGACAATGTGTCGGCATACCATCCCTCGATCAGCTCGACCGGATGGCCATGGTTGCGTGCGCTCGAGATACGTTTCTCGGCAAAGTGTCGCGGGCAGGAGAATTGACCAGCTTGCCAGACGCCGCCGTCGTCATGGACCGCGGCTGGCGGCAGGCCCTGGAAGGAATCGAAGCCGTAGAGACGCATCGGCGGGTCGCCGGCCAGGCGCAGCGCCTCGAGCAGGCAGAGCATCGAGCTCCCGTTGTAGACACCGAATTCCAGATAGCTGCCGAGATCTGTCCCCAGCTTCCTTTGAAGAAATTCCAACGCCCATGCGAAACGCTCGGTGAGCGCCTCCTGCGGGACCAGTTGAAGCATGTGCGCGACGTCTGCCGAGCGCGGCACAGGCGATCGCGGAATGGGGCGCAGGCGCCGGTAAAGCCGTCGGAGCACCGAGGCGGGTGCAATGTCGCGAACCGGAGCGACCCCGCCGGTCGGATCAGCAATGAGCAGCCGCGGCCGCGCCGGTAATTTCAGCATGCCATTTCTGCCAATAGCCTGAGTCACCGCCCCGTCCCTTTTCAAGCAAGAGGGCGTTGTCGTCATCTCTTCGGTACAGCCAGTGGCCCGACCCTTCAATGGCAGGACCGAGCAGGAGGACGCAGCTCGCGCGGCTGACGTCCGAAAGATCGTGCGTTACGACGGCGGCGCAGCGAGGCTGGCCGATGATGAGGGTCGTGAACCGCTCGTACAATTCCCGTCGCAGGAGTGGATCGAGATTGGCGAAGGCCTCGTCCAGAAGATAGACGTCCGGGTCCTTGGCCATGGCCCGCGCCAGCGCAAGCCGCTGCCTCTGTCCCGCCGACAATTGACCGGCCTTGTCCTCGAACATGTGCTCCACCGTCTCGCCGTCGCGCGTGAGCTCCACCTCGGCCAGCAGTCGCGCCGCCTGCGCGCGAAGGTCGCGCGCGTTGCGATTGCCGGTCGTGCGGAGTGGGAAGGCGACATTCTGAAGGACGGAAAGGTGCTCGTAGACGACGCCACCCTGCATCACCATCGCGATAGCGCGCCTTTTCTCCGGCGGCAGGGAGTCGATCTCGATCCCACCGACATGGACCGATCCGGAATATTGCAGGGCCCGGTCGCCATCGAACCATTGCCACGGCGATCTCCGGCCGCGCTCCCGGTGCATGATGAAGCCGGCGATCACGTTGAGGACCGAGGACTTTCCAATTCCCGACTTACCGACGATGGCGAGGATGTCGCCTGCGCCGAGCGAGAGGTCGAGGTTGCGGATCAATGGCTCGCCATTGGATCGCGTGATCGTGACGTCAGCCATGGCGAGGATGGGCATGCGCTCGGTCATGCGCCGCGCCGGTTGGTGAGGGCGATGACGGACGCGAGGCAAGTTGCGATCAGCATCAGCACCAGGCTGAACAGCGCCGCGCTCGGATAGTCCGGAAATGTCGAATCATTGTTGAAGAAGCGCAGGTCGAACAGATCCGCAAGCAGCTTCGAGTCGGCCGCCAGCATCTGCTGGGAGAAGACGAGATCGCCCCAGGAGATCAACATGCCAATCGATATGAGCGCGAGATGGGCCCGCCAAAGCTTCGCGCGGTAGGCAAAGGTGAAGCGACTTGGCCATCGCGCGCCGTCCATCGCGACGCTTCGGTCGAGCAGGAAGGGATGCGCCGCAGCATAGCCGAGCGCCAGGACAAGCGTCATCGGCAGGATATAGAGCGTGTGCATGATCCAGACCTTCGTCAACGCCGGAAAGGGCGAACCCGTGAGCAGCGGCGCCACGGCGAGGAACAGGAAGACGCTGGGAAGCCCATAGGCAGCGAGGGAAAGCGCTTGCACGCCCTGCCGAAACAGCCGGGAGCGTCGCCGGGTGATCAGATAGGCGCTGACCAGGGACAAGGAGGCGGCGGTGACCGACGCGGCGAGCGCGAGCAAGGTCGTGCGAAGCAGCGACTGGAGCAGGCCCGCATTGGACTCGGCCCAGAGCAGAGACAGTCTTGGACCCCGCCAGGCGGAAAAGGAATCCCAGGGGATTCCGGACGGGCGAACGGACAATTGCGGAAGTCCGGATGCCAGGAGAAGCATTGCAATGGGCAGCAGCGCGAAGCCGGCAAGCAAAGCAGCGAGAAGGGCTGGCAGGATCCGTCCCATCAGCCGTTTCGCGTCCGGCGCTGGAGGAAGACATGGGCGACTGCCACGACCAACGCGCAAAGCTGCAGCGACCAGCCGATCAGTCCGAGTTCCGGACTGTTCGAGCCGACCACGGCCCGCCTCAGTTCGACCGTTGCCGTATCATCGAGCGAGTTGATCAGCTCGGTGAAGACGTAGGGCGTGTCGAACTTGACCAGCATGAACAGCAGTCGAAGGGTGAACACGCCCACGAGGATCGGCCAGATTCGTGCGAGAATGATGTGTGAAAGCATCGCCCGGAACGGTGCACCATCCGACTGCGCCGCCCGCAGCATCTGCGGATCGAGCGATTTGAGGGCGAGGAAGCAAAGCAGGAAGGCGAACGGAAAGAACTGCCAGATGCTGGCCAGGATGGAGGCCTCGAAGGCATGCTCGGTGAGCCAGTAGGTCGTTGGCACTCCGAATATCGGGCTTACCGCTTCCGCCCAGGCGCTTTCCGCGCCGAGGCCGAAGCGAAATACGAGCCCGATCACCGTCGCGGGCACGGCATAGGGCAGCAGGAAGATCGTGATCAGTATCAATTGGGCGCGTCGTCCCTGCGTCAGCCAGAGAATGGTTAGCGCCGCCGCCAGCCCGACCGCCACTTGCGTGGCGGCTGTGACGAACGCGTAGATCAGCGACCTTGCGACAAATGGCGCCGCCAGCAGCCAATTCTCGCCTGACCACCCAGACGGAAGGCCGGTTATCAACAGCTGCAGGACGAGCACCAGCGAGCCCGCCAGCAGTGCAATCTGAATGCCGAGAAGAAGTCGCGCCGACATCGCAATCAGCGGCTGGCGGCCGGCTGAATCGGTTGCTCCACGATGCGCGTCGCCGCAGCTTGCGCATTGGCGAGGATCGCATCCACGTCGGCATTCGGCTCCATCGCCTGAGTCACCGCGCGGGCGATGACGCCCTGCGCCTGTAGCTGCAGCAAATAGGGATTGCGCAGATCCTGCGCGAGCGTCGAGGCATTCGGGCCCGGAACCAGGATTGGACGCGTCAGGTTGGGATCGCGGAGGAAGGCGAGCGTGTGGCGATGCCAGTCCAGCCAGCCTTCATGGATCCAGCGGGTATAGGCGGCGTCCTCGGCAAGCCGCTCGAAGACGGGCGTCAGATGGATCGGCACGGCCCTTACGAAACGGAGATAATTGTCACGGGCATAGAAGGCTCGCAGGAATGCGGCGGCCAGCTGTCGCTTGGTTTGCCCACGCGGCGCTGGCTCCCGGTCGGTATGCTGGAAAATGACGAAGGGTTCGGCGTCGATTGTTGCGACCGGCTGGCCGTTGCGCTGGTTGGTCGGCGGCGACATGAATCGAAAGACGTTGCTGTTCGCTTCCTGCCGGTTGTCGCCGAGGGTGCGCTCGATTGCGACGCTTGCCCGCGCATAGGTGACTGGAGTGAGGAAGACGCTGCCTGGTGAGGCCAGCCTGCCGAACTGGTCGACATATTGCTGACCCTGCCAATCCGCGGTGACCAGCCCCGCTTGGCGGAGCCGTACGAAGAAGCGTAGCGCGCGCCGGGCGGGTTCGCTCGTGAAAAGGAACTGCCGTGTCGCGGGATCATAGAGCCGGCCGCCGGCATTGGCGACGAGCTCACCGAACAGCTGCTCCATGAAGAATGGCGTGCCGCCCGGAAGGAGGACTGTAGCTTGCCGATTGCGCGCCCGGACCTGGCGCAGATAGTTGAACAACGCGTCTTCCGTGATCGTGCCGGCACTGTCCTGCGGGTAAGGCAGCGCCAATCCTCCCGCCTTGCGGGTGTCGAAGGTCCATCCGGTGACGCCGACCGCATAAGCAAGGCCATAGCGACGGCCATCGAACAGCTGCAGATCGCGAACCGCCGGCAGGATCGGTCCGTGCGTGGCCTCGAGTTCCCGGATGACATCGTCGATCGGGCTCAATTGGCCCTGCTCGACCAAGCCGTAGGTCATGAAAGGCTGGAGGTGCGCAATGTCCGGCGGATCGTTGTTCCGAATAGCCGCGGCGAGCCGTTCCGACAGCGAGCCCCAGGGGACGGACTCAATCGTCACGTCGACCCCGGGATTCGAACGTTCGAATGACGTGGCCAGCTGCTCCAATGCCTCCTTGGCGGCTGGGTCGGTTTCCGTCTGCCAGACGACCAGGTCGGTGGTCGTCTCGTCGCCGGTGCCGCCGCACCCGGCGAGCGCGGCGACCAAGAGAGCCACCGCGATGGTGCGGCACAATGTCTGGGACCTAAGACCTTTCAGCATCTTCGCTCTCCTTTGCCTTCGGATTTCCATGAAGCTCGGCCGCCGGCGCATCGCCGATCCGGTCGATGAAATGGGCGCGCACGGCCCTCTGCTCGCAGTAGAAGCCGACGATGACGGCGGCTTGCAGGATCAGGAATAGCCAAGCGAGGCCAATGCCGACCAAGGACAGCTGGGTACCGCCATTCCAGCGGACATAGGTCAGCCCGCCGATGGAGAAGACCATCAGGGCCCAGGCGAGCAGCGGGATATGGTCGAACAGCCAATTGTTCAGCACCGCGGCGAGGTGCGTCCCGTTTCCGTCACCTGGCGCGCCGCCAGCCCCACCGAAAACCGGTATCGTGAACGCGCTCGAGGCGACTGGGTAGAGGCGGAAGATGTCATCTCCCTCGGTCGGCCGGTAAGAGAGGACAAGGCGCTTCAGCCGGCGGATCTGGAGGATGGCATAGAGCGCGGCCAGCAGGCCGAACAGGGCGAGTGTCGGAAGACCCGCCTGTTTGGGGATCGAGACGGTCATAATGCCTCCAGGTGGCGCGCCGCTCATCCTGGTGTCCTGCGACTGGATCGCCACCCGCGCATCCGAGACCGTGCGCCCGAGCCGCTCGAAATCGGCGAGCGTTCGCGGCCGAGCGGTCGGATCGATCTCCGCGACCAGCCGAGCCGCGCCGGTCAGCGACGCGCGATCGGCATCGCATATCAGCCCTTGCTCCGATCCCCCTGCCGGCCTGCTGGGCCGCTCACGATAATAAGAGCCAACGAACGAGTTCAGTGCCGCTATCTCATTGCCTTCGCTGAGATAATAGCCGCAGATCGATTCGTAGGCATCGCGTCGGTTGCAATAACGGTCCATCACCTGGACTGCGTCCTGCACGGAGGCGATGCCACGCTCGAATGCCACCAGATCATCAAGGAGGAGCCTCTCTCGGGTGACCTGGCATTGCTCCTCGGAGCGAGCGCAGCGCGCTGCGAGATCCGCCGGAATCGACTGAAGGCGCCGAAGTCCCTCGACCCAGCTCCCCGCACAGGCGAATTCGGGAAGCCCGGGTATCTGGTCGCTCATCAGACTGAGGCGCAGTGGCTGGATGGCGATCCGGGCTGTCGATTTGGAGCTCCCGAGCGCTGTCATGTAGCGCGCTATGTCGGCAAAGGCCTCGGTGTATCTCGTATGCTCGTTCGAATAGCGACTTAATTCATCCAGGCCGGAATTCCGCTCGCCTTCTGACAGATACAGCAGGACCGAAACCATCGCGAACAGAAAGTAGAGGAGGACGCCAACCGATACCCGTCGAACCAGGCCCGTTAGCCATCGCCAGAAGATCTCGCTGCTGTCCAAGATCGATTCCCCCCTGTTTCATGGTCTTTCGGAACGCAGGCACGAGTCAAGAAGGCGAATAATTGAGGAGAATTGACCCGTTAGGATATTAGAATGATTTTCCTTTTGGTGTGCGCTAGCCTACTTGCCATGCTCTGCCGTGGCTTGAACTGGCACGGCCTGAAGGCGCTAACCGTCGGCGTTCTCAAGGAGATCTTTGGACTGACCTGGGAATCACTATTGGATATCACCCGACTCGCGGGCGGCGATTGGTGAAACTCTCCAAAATCGGCGGCGCAGGTTCGGGTCCACGGGGTGCGCCTAATTTACCGCTATCCCGGCAGCGGCAGCCTCCGCCCGTGCGCGCTGCAATGCGATCTGCGCGTTGATTGCAGCGGCCTCCGCATTGTCGAGGGCGCGCTGGGCGTCGAAGTTGGCAATCGCCTGCGAGCGTTCGTCGAGGACCGGCGGGTTCAGCTTGCCTTGGAGTTCGGCGTTGGCGATTTGCGCCTGGAGCAGCGCATTCTCGCGCACCAGGCGCTGGGTTTCCGCATCGCGGTTCGCGGCAATGCCGGCCCGGACCTGGTCCACGCCCGTCGACAGCAGCGCCGCAGCCGTCTCCGCGCTGGACGTGCGCACGCCATAGCTTGCCATCGTCAGTCGGCCTTGTTCGTCCCAGGTGGCTTCAAGCGCGTTGCTCTGGAACATCGCGTTGTGGAACGGCAGCGTCATTACGCGGCCGAACTGGAGCACGTCGACGGGCATGCTGAGCACGGTTTCGCTGCCGGGACTCGCCAAGCAAGGCGGCCCGCCGGCTGGGGGCACCTGCGCATCCTTGGTTACCCGAACCTCGAACAGCCCGGGTTCGGGATCGCGGTAGCGAATGCCTTCGAGAATGCTTTCGTCCGGCGCGTCGACGGCGCCGGCTCCGCCGCCGCTTGCCCGGCTCAGCCAAAGCTGCACGCAGCTGCCGCTGCGAATTCGCGCCGTCGCCGGCCCGTTGGTGAACCACTCGCTTGCCGTCTCGGCAGGGAGTTCGAGAAAATGGGGGCCACTGTCCGACGCCCGCTGCGGCCAGCGGAACTCGATCTTTGCGGTGATTTTCTCGAGCGCGCGATCGAGCTGGGTCTGCAGTACCAATTGCTCCCGGCGACGCTGGTCCAGCGCTGTGACCGCATTGGCGAGCAGATTAGCGGTGAGCGAATCGACGGCGCCGCCGGCTTGTCTCACCCGTTCCGTGATAGCATTGAGATCCGCGGTCGCCGCATTGACGGCCGCCGTCTTGGTCGCGAGTTCCCCCTTCAGCCGTTGCGCGTCGGCGAGCGCGCGTTCGGTATCGGGAGTGCAGTGACTTGCGGCGGCCGGGCCGCCGCCCCCCGGAACCGGCGAGAAGATGCGGACTGCCGAGGAAATAAGGCTGCCGAGCACGGCGGCGGATCGATCTTCGGCCGAAGCGTTGATCGCGCGCAGTTGACCATTGGGCCAGCGCTCGACCCTCAGCGCCGAGGTTTTCAACGGGCTGGACAGGCTGGTCATGTCGATCACGTACCGCCGCTCCGGGTCGGCCGCGCTGCCTACCGTTACGCCTTCGGTCTTTACCGCGATTGTCGGAGTCTGGCAGTCGACCAGCCGCCAGGTCACCGTACCTGTCATCTGGGTGAAGCCGAGGCGATATTCCACGCCGGTCCGGCTCGCGGCACTGCCCGGATCCAGCTGATCTCGGTTGGCGACCCCGAGCGAGACGCAGCCACCGAGTGCGAGGGCAGCGGCCGTCAACAGGACAGAGGCGGCGATTTTTCTGGTCATAGATACCTCCGCAGGATCGGCTCGATGATGGAGAGAAACACTGACACCGCGGACGCGGCGAATGGCGCAAGGATCTTGCCGTTGTCCGTGGTGACGAGGCCCGGGACGGAGAGCCCCCATGCCGCGAAGGCGACGACGGCCAGTATCAAGGGGGTCGTCGGAAAGCTGAACGCTACCGCCGGTTCACCCGGCTGTCGGGCCGGCAGCAGCGAATGGCTCCGCAGCGCCAGCCCGATCACCAGTGCCGGCGTGACGACGGTCACAAATGCTCCATAGACATGCCAGAGCGTGATGTGGCGCCAGGCCGAGTCCGCGGGCTGCGGGAGCAGGGCCGTCGCGATCGACATCGTCGCAACGAACAAGGCGATGGCTTCGACCGGCACGTGGCGCGTGAGTTGCTCGAGCGCCTGCTGATTGTTCGCGCCTCCGAGTCCTGCCTTGCGGAATGTCCAGTCCCTCGTGACTCTCGTGATCGACATGTCGCCCTCCCCGGAAGGTTCGCTAGTTTTCGATCGACTCGCCTTCCTCACTTTCCTCCGGGCGCGCACGCCAGCGGCCAAGGTCGATCGGCTCGTCGGAAAACTTTGCGCGACGCTCGCGCGCCCGTTCGGTCAGAAGCTCGAGGAAGGCGTCTTCGCTCAGTATTTTCGTATTCGACCCGGAATACGGAAGGAACCAGGTGGTGGGGCCGGCAAGCCAGAGCGCGGCAATCTTCAACTGGGGAGATTCGAACAGCCTGAGTTCGAGTTCGGCTTCTCCGCCCGCCAGTTCCCGCTCGGAAAGCTCGGCCCGCTCGATCAGCCGCCCGATGGCAGGGCCGGCGGCCACCCGCGCAAATTGCGCGTCACTGTCGACGCCGTCCACGTCGGCGAACAGCCGCTGGCCCTTGTCATCGGTTACGATGCTGCGCCAGCCGACCTGCACCAGCGCAGCTGTGCCCTGGCCCCGCAACAGATGATCGGTGTCGACTCCGTAGAGCGGCAGAGCCTCGGTCAGTTCGATCGGCATCGCCCCGCCGAGCATGCGGGCCTTGCCGGCCGAAATGTCGATCAGTCCCGTTCGGATCAGAGCCGCGACGTGCGCTGGAGGCGTCCTGCGAACGATACTCATCTCAGCCTCCCTTCCGCCGGCTTGGACTCGGAAGGTGACGACCCGAGGCTGGACGGGCCGGCGGCGACTTCGCGGTGAGGTAGCTGTGGGTCCACCTTCCGCGGTCGGTGCCATAGGAGCCGTGAAGCGCCGAAAGGCGAACCTCTTCGACGCGCGGTTCCCAAGGATCGTGCACGGTCACATATTCCTCGGCGCTTGGGCTGCGCCGCCAGCCTCCGACCGCGACGAAATGGCCGCTTCCGTTGGGCCATTCGACGCGGATCCCCAAGGTTCTGTCCTGGTCGATCTCCTCGCTCACCTTCTGGAAGGGAAGGGTGTAGTCGAGGTCGACGAAGCAGCCGACCGCCTGCAGGGCTGAATCGAGATAGAATGGATGATCGCATTCACCGCCGCGAGAGGTGGTGCAGCATTTGTTGTCCGGTGACTTGCCGAGCACCTTGGTGGCCAGGCCGCATTGGGCCTCAGCCTGGCCGTTGTAAAATGCCCCTATGCCGGCCGCGACCGCAGCCCAGCACCAATTGTTCTGCTCCTGTTTGGGGATCGACAAGGCAAGTTGCTTCGATGCCGGCTGGCCCGGTTGGCGGCCTCCCAACGGAGAGGCGGGTAATTCTGCGCTCGGCCCGAAAATGCTTGGCAATCGGCCCATATCTGTTCCCATTCGGTCCAAAATGGAAGTAATCTGCGATCATCGGGCAGACGACCTCATGCCGAGCGTAAAGTCACGCCCAACGGGATTAGATCATACGCTCTACTGATTCGCTGCGACGCCGAACCTGTAATAATTTTGTAAGCAAGGCAAGTGCAGAATATGCCGACGTTATATCTGAATTGGGCCATTATGGCCGGGCCCCATTTGGGGTGGTTAGTTTGCGCAGCCCCCTTGTCTGAGGCGACGAGCTCTGAATGCTGTGTCGAACGCTGCTGCGCGGGCCTTCGACATGATGATTTGGATCAAACGGCCCAGCCGGTGGCGGTTATGCGTGGGGTTGCCATGTGAATGGCTGGTGGAGAACTTAGGGATGCTGGAACGCGGAGGTCCGGCCGCTGAAAGGTCCCGCTAAGGCTTGCGATTCCGCGTGACTATCGCTCGGCGACTTTTCGTACTTATTCGTGTGAACCGTTCATTCAATGATGGCTTCCCGTTGGGCAAAGGCTGGGCCGATGACGGCTGGCCAACCTTCGTCCGGCGTCCGGCGATCCACAAAAAGCCGATGTGGAAGAAATTTCTAACACGCACCCCCAAATGCCCTGCGCTTTGGCAACGCATTTCCCAGATTTGTGTCCTAATTTGTGTCCTATTTTTCACTTGACCCGATTTCAGCAGATTCTACGATGGTTAAGCCCATGGATTCCCATGGGTTTCGGTTAGGCTGGCAAAGCGGCACCAGATTTTTGGTACCGGCATTCGCAGGTTCGAATCCTGCCGCCCCAGCCAGACGATTCCCAACGACAGGTTCATGATAGATCAGTAAGAGGCAGCCGCCGGCGCGCTTGTGAGGCCGAGTTTTTAGGAACCACATTCGTGTCCCAGGATCGCTCCTCCATGAATTTTCGGACGTCGCACGGCTCGAGGCGCCGCGCGCGTGCGCATGCCGGTTCGGCGATCGACAAGTTTCGGTTCTTTTCCGCCTGGTCGCGCAATCCCGGCCGGGTCGCCGCGATCGCGCCTTCGGGTCGGGCGCTGGCGGCGATGATCACGCGGGAGGTCGGCCCCGATACTGGACCGGTGCTCGAGCTCGGCCCGGGGACGGGCGTCTTCACGCAGGCGCTGATCGAGCGCGGCGTCGCGCCGCAGGACCTGACCCTGGTCGAGTATGACGCGCAATTTGCGCGCCTGCTCGCCTTGCGGTTTCCGCTTGCACATGTGGTGCGGATGGACGCCACCGAGCTGGCGACGGAGTTTCCGGGGCAGACTGCGCCGTTCGGCGCCGTCATTTGCGGGCTGGGGCTGATGAACATGCGGCCCGAGCCGCTTGAGGCGCTGCTGCGCGGCGCCTTCGCGCTGATGGCTCCGGACGCGGCCTTCTATCTGTTCACTTACGGCCGCAAATGCTCCGTCCCGGACAAGATCCTCCATCGGCTCGGGCTCAAGGCCGAGCGGGTCGGGACGGTGCTGCGCAACCTGCCGCCGGCCGCGGTCTACAGGATCGTCCGCCGCCCCGCGGACGATAACTGATCCATGTCGCCCGGCGAGATCATCCCGACCTTCCTCAGCTTCGGGCTGATCGGCATGTTCGCCATCTCCTTTCTGGAGAAGTTCATCCCGGTCGTGCCGTCCTATGTCCTGTTCATGCTGCTCGGCATGACGGCCGAGAGCCAAACCGGGCTGCTCGCGCTTCTGGTCGTGACCATCGCGGGATCGCTGGCCGGGTCGTTGGGCTGGTACGGCCTGGGTCGATGGCTCGGCGAGCATCGGGTCGAGGCCGCCGTGGCGCGTTACGGCAAATATATCTTCTTCAAGCTGCCGACCTATCATCGCCTGGCCGCGTCCTATCGGGGCAATCGCTTCGTCGTCACGATGCTGGGCCAGACGGTGCCGGTCGCGCGCGTCTATCTGGGCCTGCCTGCCGGCGTGCTGAGACTGCCGCTGGCCTCGTTCTCGGCCGCGGCCGCGCTGGGGATATTGCCCTGGAACCTCACCTTCCTCACGCTCGGCTTCGTGCTGCAGGGCTCGTCGCAATCGCCGACCACGGTCGGCCTGTGGGCCTCCGCCATCCTCATCGCCACGGAATTCGCGCTGTTTTTCCTGGTGCGGTCGGTGCGGCAGCGGCGCGCCCGAACCGCCGCGTGATCCCTGCCGGTGGCTTTGCCAATTCGGCTCGGTTAGGGACCGCCGGACGATAGGGACGATTGCCGAATGGGCCCGACGACGACGCTGATGTACGCGGAAGCGGCGGAAGCCGCGTCCGTCGCGGAGCGGCAGCTGGCCGAGCTGAAGCAGGACCTGCAGGCGATGGGTCGGCGGCTTCGCGCGAAGGATCCGCCGTTGGTGATCACTTGCGCGCGGGGGAGCTCCGACCATGCGGCGACCTTCGCCAAATATCTGATCGAGACCCGCGCCCGCACGCCGGTCGCCTCCTTCGCCCCCTCGACTTCGTCGCTCTACGCGACGCCGTGGCGGCATCTCGGCGGCGCGCTGTTTCTCGCCATCTCGCAATCCGGGCGGAGCCCCGACATCCTCGTCTCGGCGCGGGCGGCGAAGGAGGCCGGGGCGTGCGTGGTCGCGATCGTCAACGATGTCGATTCGCCGCTGGCGGAGCTGGCCGAGGTGACGATCCCGCTCCTGGCCGGCTCGGAACGGAGCGTCGCCGCGACCAAATCGTTCATCGCCTCCCTGCTCGCCATATTGGGCCTGGTGGCGGCCTGGGTCGACGAGGAGGATCTCCACCGCGCCTTGGCGGAAAGCCCACGGGTGCTTCGCGAGGCCTGGGCGCTGGACTGGTCGCCGGCCGTCGCCGCTTTGTCCGGCGCAAGCAGCCTGTTCGTTCTCGGCCGCGGCTTGAGCTATGCGGTCGCGCAGGAAGCGGCGCTGAAGCTCAAGGAGACCTGCGGCCTCCACGCGGAAGCCTATAGCGCCGCGGAAGTGAAGCACGGGCCGATGGCGCTGGTCGGCGCCGGTTTCCCGGTCATGATGCTGATCCCCAATGACGAAGGGCGCGACGCCTTCGCCACCCTCGCCGGCGACTTCATCGATCGCGGCGCCCAGGTCATGATGGCGGGCGGCGCGCGCGAGGGCGCGTCGACGCTCCCCTTCCTTCCAGGACTTCACCCGGCGCTCGCGCCGATCGCGACGATCCAGAGCTTCTACCGGTTCGCCGTCGCGCTGAGCCTCGCCCGCGGGTTCGATCCGGATCGTCCGCCCCACCTGCGCAAGGTCACCGAGACGCGATGAGCCCGGTCGCGCTCCATGCCTCGCGCGTCCTGACGCCGGACGGGTTCCAGCCGGACTGGTGCGTCCTTGTGGACGAAGGGCTGATCGTCGACGCGATGCCGTCCGCGGCGTGTCCGGCCGATATCTCGCGACGGGCGCTGGACGGCGACCTCGTCCCGGGCTTCATCGACCTGCAGGTGAATGGCGGCGGCGGAATCCTGTTCAACGATCATCCTACGGTCGAGGGCATAAAGGCGATCGGCGAGGCGCACCGGCGCTTCGGCACGACCGGCTTCCTGCCCACCCTGATCAGCGACGATCTCGACACTGTGGCGCGCGCGATCCGGGCGGTGGATGACGCGATCGAGCGCGGAATAGCGGGCGTGCTCGGTATCCATGTCGAGGGGCCGTTCCTGAATCAGGCGCGCAAGGGCATCCACGATGCGGCCAAGTTCCGGATCCTCGACGAGCAGGCGGTGGACCTTCTTTCCTCGCTCCGTCACGGCCGCACTTTGGTCACGCTTGCCCCGGAGCTGGCGCCGCCGGGCGCGATCCGCGCATTGGTTGATCGCGGCGTGGTGGTCGCTGCCGGCCATACGGCAGCCACTTATGAAGATGTGCGCGCCGCCTTCGCCGAGGGGCTGAGCGGGTTCACCCATCTGTTCAACGCGATGACCCAGCTCGGCAGCCGCGAGCCGGGGGCGGTCGGCGCGGCGCTCGAGCATCGGCCGAGCTGGTGCGGCCTGATCGTCGACGGCCACCACGTCCACCCGGCCAGTCTGCGCGTCGCGCTCGCCGCGAAAGGCGCCGAGAAACTGGTGCTCGTCACCGACGCCATGCCCCCGGTCGGGTCGGACCAGAGCGAATTCCGGCTGGGCGGCCAGCTTATCCGGTGCGACGGCGACCGCTGCACGTCCGCCGACGGCACGCTGGCGGGATCCAATCTCGACATGGCCGCGGCCGTCCGCAACGCCGTGCGGCTGATGGGCGTGGACCTCGCGACGGCGGTCCGGATGGCGAGCGAGGTGCCCGCTTCGGTGATGGGATTTGCGGGCGAGCGCGGCTCGATCAGGGCCGGACTGCGAGCCGATCTGGTTCTGGTCGATGGCAAGGGCGAGGTGATCGAGACCTGGATATCCGGGCGGTGAAATCGGGCCAGATCCTCACCGAGTCACCCCGGCGAAAGCCGGGGCCCATACACACCGCCGTGTCCGATTTCGAGCCGCAGTGTTCATGGGTTCCGGCTTTCGCCGGAATGACTCCCTTGGATTGTAGCCCGCGTTAGTCCTGTTTTCCCGCCCGCGCTCGGGCGAGGAGGATCGCGCCGTCCAGCGGATCGCCGAGGGGCTCGCGCAGCTGTTCCCGGATGCTCGGCGACAGCCAGTCCCGCATGGCGGTGGCCATGCCGCCCATCAGGCAGCAATAAGGCGCGCCGCGCTCCAGCATGGTGCGAATGATCGCTTCGATCCGCCGCGCCGATTCCTGGACGATCAGCTCCGCGTTCGGCTCGCCATGGAGGGCATGGTCCAGCACCATCGGCGCGAAGGACGCATAATCGGCCGGGGTCGCCCGCATCGCCCAATCGACGATCTCGCCCGCCGACCCGTGAAAGCGATCGAGCAGCTCCTGCGTCATTGGCGAGTGGGGGATGCGTCCGTCGCGCGCCCACAGGGCCCGGCGGATGGAGCGCAGGCCGAGCTCGGCGCCGCTGCCTTCGTCCGAGAGCGGAAAGCCGTAGCCGCCGATCGTGAAGATGTCCTCGCCGACGCGGGCGAAGCCGATGCTTCCGGTCCCGACGACGATGATCGCGCCGTCGCCGCCGGCGTGCGCGCCGAGATTGGCGATCGCGGCGTCGCTGGCGAAACCGGTCGTCGCGAACGGGAAGGGATGGGCCTTGAGACCGTCGAGGACGCCGCGCCGGTTGAGCCCGGCAATGCCCATGCCGGCATGGATCGAGGCGATTTGCGTCGCCGTCAGGCCGGCCTCGGCCACCGCCTGGGAATAAGCATCCTCGATGGCCAAAAGCCCCTGTGCCAGGCCGGACGGCGTGTTGGCCGGCCCGGCTTCGCCGCTGCCCAGGACCTCGCCGTCCTCCGAAACCAGCCGCGCGCGGGTGTGCGAGCCGCCGCCGTCTATTCCAAGATACATTTCCATCATCTGCTCGGATAGCGTGGCGAACGATGATAGCAACAGAGCGTGACGGCGGGATGTCGATTTCGTCCGTTTCGAACCGCGCGATCGAAAGCGGGAGATGCAAACTTGTCGACTGAAGACGTCAGCGCCCGATTTGCCGAGCTCGATCTCTGGCCGACCGAGCAGGCGGTGCAGGCCATGCTCGAAGGGCAGCTTGCTGCAGCGGCCGCGGTCCAGTCCCAGGCCGAGCGGATCGCCAATGCGGCGGAGGAGGCCGCAAACCGGCTGAAGGGCCCGAACGGCCGCCTCATCTATGTCGGCGCGGGCACCTCCGGGCGGATCGCGGCGATCGACGGCGTGGAGCTGGGTCCGACGTTCGACTGGGGTGGCGAGCGCGTCGCCACCTTGCTCGCCGGCGGCCCGGACGCGCTCCTGTCCAGTGTCGAGGGCGCCGAGGACGATGTGGCGGCCGGCGAGGCGGAGATGCGCGGCCTCGCGCCGACGCCCAGCGACGTGGCGATCGGCGTCGCCGCCAGCGGCCGCACGCCCTACACCGTCGCGGCCCTGCGCACCGCCGAAGCGGCAGGCGCGCTGACGATCGGAATCGCCAACAATGAAGACGCGCCCTTGCTCGCGGCGGTCGCGCATCCGATCCTACTCGACACGGGCGCCGAGATCGTCGCCGGCTCCACGCGCATGAAGGCCGGAACCGCGCAGAAGATCGCGCTCAACACCTTCTCGACGGCGGTGATGCTGCGGTTGGGGCGCGTCTATGCGGGCTTGATGGTCAGCATGCGGCTGTCGAACCGCAAGCTCCAGGGCCGCGCGGTCGAGATGGTCCGCGCCATCGCGCAGGGGGACAAATCGATTGCCGAAGACGCGCTAGCGCAAGCGAACGGCGACATCAGGCTTGCGGCGCTGATCGCTTTGGGCGCGACGCCGACACACGCCGCGGCCACATTGCAGGCGGCCGGTGGCGACCTTAGGGCGGCCATCGCCACCTTACGGGCTCGCTAAGGTTTGCAGACTGTCCGCAGTGGAAAGTGGACATTCGTCTGTCAATGACCAGCTGCTTCAGCTGATCATTGCGTCTGCCTCATCGAACTTACGACGGGCCGTATCAGTGTCAAAGGGGGCCTCACCTAGCTCAACTAGCCCAGGGTTGAGCCGGGTCCGATAGTTGGAATAGGCAGCTAAGCCGCCAGCGCGGTAAGCACCTGCAAGGGTCTCACTGCCCCTCCATGGTGGAAGATCGGCGCTCGCAGGCTGAATCTCCGCTGCCTTCGTACGAAAGCCTTCGCGCAAGGCTTGATAGGCGGCGAAGCGCGCGCGGAGGTAGCCGACGGCCTTCTCCTCGCGTTCGATGGCGGCGTCTAAGTCTCTGACAGCGTTAAGGCCCTCCGGCCCATACTGATGAAGCCAGCTTCTGGTGAAGCCGAGCGCCTCAACGACAGTATTCTGCTCCTTGGAGACAATCTCCACGATCGCATCGCCTCCACCTTCGTTCCAAAGCGTCACGAAGTTTTCGGGATGGAAGTCCAGCGAGTGCGGCTCCCCATCATCGAGGATAACGAGTGCCTCTCCCTGAGGCGGTATCTCATACTCGTCACAATATGGCTCGACGGAGAGCGTGAGGCCTGTGGAGGTGTAATTCCTGATTGGAAGTTTCATGCCATTCTCCGAGCCACACCTCGAACGTGGCCGATGAGCCGAATGTCCGCAATGGGTCGATGAAGCCCGGTCCGCTAAGGGTGGAAAGCACTCGTTCACTAGGCGCGTTCAAAGGTAGCCACCGAGATTTCTGACCCATAGCGAGCGATGAACAGTTTCACGAACTGCGGTCGCCACTCGTGTTCATGCTCAGGGTGGGGCCAGCCCTCCGCCGCCAGCACCGCAGTTGCGAAAGCATCTGTTGTCAGCGTGTCGCGCCCCAGTAAAATGTCACTCGCAAGCGCACTTCAGAAGCCAGCACCCTTACAAAGGTCGCTTAGCAAGATTTGAAGGTCATCCGCGAGCGTTTCGCCTCGCCGGTCGCTCACTTTCCACAGACGCTGGGGTCGGTCCCTACTTCGCCTCATACCGCGAGATTGCCTTGTCGCTCATATGTCCGCAATGGGTCGAAAGCGGACCCGGATAACATTCAGTCAGGCTGCGAACGGCTGGGGTCGTACTTAACGAAGGAAGCCTGTCCCGAGGCCAACCTCAACGATATCTCGGCATTTGCCGGCATTTTCCCATTTTGCCGGTAAATTGCGATCCGGCGGGACACCCGGCTATGCGGAGGAGGCCGGCAACAAACGCTCGTGCAACGCCTTCCGATATCCCCGGCTCAGCCGCAGCCGCTGGCCGCTGCGCAGCACCACTGCATAATCGCCCGAGCTCTGCAGCTCGAGCCCGGCGACGCGCGCGAGATTGACGATGGTCGAGCGGTGGATGCGCATGAATTCGTCGCCGAGATCGCGTTCGAGCTCGTTCATGGTGCGGCGGATCGCATGGGTGTCCCGGCCGACGTGCAGGTAGGAATAATAGCTGGCGGCCTCGACCCAATCGACGTCGGGTGCATTGATGAAGAGCAGCTGGCGGGGCGCCTTCACGACGAGGCGCCGGAGTGGCTCCGGCTCCGACGCATAGCGCGCGATCTTTTCCCTGGCGCGGGCCAGCGTCCTGGCGAAGCGCGCGTCGTCGAACGGCTTCAGCAGATAGTCGAGCGCGCCGGCCTCGAAGGCGCGAAGGGCGTAATCGTCGTGCGCCGTGACGAAGATGATCGCCCGGGGCAGCTCGGTGCCCAGCAGCTCGAGGACGTCGAAGCCGTCGCATTCCGGCATCTGGATGTCGAGGAACAGCAGATCCGGCCTGCGGCGGCGGATCGCCGCGACCGCTTCCGCGCCCGACGCGCATTCCGCGATCGATCCGATGTCGGGGTCGCCCTGCAGCAGCAAAGTGAGATTGCGCCGGGCGAGGGGCTCGTCGTCGACGACGAGCGCGCTGATCGGCGTGGCGCGCCGGCCGGGCGACGTCATGCGATGCCGACCAGAGGCAATGTCACGACCACTTCGACACCGCCGCTCTCGACATTCCTGACAAGGAGCTCGGCGGCGTCGCCATGCATGATCCGCAGCCGCGTGCGCAGATTGGCGAGACCGAGTCCGGCACCGTTCGATTCCCAATCGGCCGCGAAGGCCGCGCCGTCATTGTAGACGCTGAGGCAGAGGGCCGCGTCTTTCGCCGTCGCCGCGACGCGGATCTCGCCGCCGACCACGCGCGTCGCGAGGCCGTGCTTGATGGCATTCTCGACCAGCGGCTGAAGCAGCAGGCTCGGAACCCGCGCCTCCATCAACGTCTCCGGAATATCGACGCTGTAGCCGAGCCGCTCGCCGAAGCGGACCTTCTCGATATCGACATAGCGCTGAAGATATTCGACCTCCTCGGCCAGCGTCACCTCCGGCTTGTGCAGGTCCTGGGAGCTGCGTCGCAAGATCTCGCTGAGGCCGACGATCATGTCGACCGCCGCGGCCTTGCGGTCGTCGCGGACCAGGCCGGCGATGCTGTTGAGCGTGTTGAACATGAAATGCGGCTCCATCTGGCGGCGCAGCGCCGCGAGCTGGGCCTTGGAGAGCTCTTCGTTGAGCGAGGCGGCCTCGGCCGCCTTGCGCGCGACCTTTTCGCTCGAGTCGACCAGATAGGTGATGGCCAGGATCAATGCATAAGCGAATACGCAGATCAGCCCGTGGAAGATGAGGGTCGCGCTCAGCGTGTCCCAGAAGGTCGGCGCCTGGCGATGCGCCCAGGGGTTGAGGAGCATGTGCAAGCCCGCCGACCAGGCTTCCGCGATCAGGGTGACGAACAGGAAGGTCGCGAGATGCGCGGCGATGCCGCGTAGCGTCGGGGCGGGAACGATCGGATGGCGCCGCGCCAGCTCGATGACGAAGGGCGTCGCCAGCGCCCAGGGCAGCCAACCGAACAGCTCGGTCAGGAAGAGCAAGACCTCGCCGCCGTGCCGCCCCATGCTGTGCTGGATGAAGATGGACTGGGTGGCCTCGAAGGTCGCGGCGGCGGCCCAGAAGAGGGCGATCCATCGCCAGCCGATCAGCTGCGCGGGAGGTGAGGCGGACGAAGTCATGAGGCGACCTTAGTCCAAGCCGCGGAAAACGCCGCATCGATGCAGCGAAATGCCGGAACGCTGCAGCGAGCCGTGTTCGGCCGGCCGACCCACGCCCCTAGCCTAAGCGCGACATGGCCAAGGGAGGCAGTTCATGACCGGCGCCGCGCAACTGCTAGAGCATCGCGGGCGATTTATGAATCGCGCACGATGCTCTAGGTGTTTGTTGTCGCATCGTTATTGCGAAAAACCGGTTCCCACTTTTTCGCACGATGCTTTAATCGTCGAGGCGCGCCATGCGCGCTGACGTCGTCGCGTCCTTGTCCCGGATCGGCGGGACGGCCCTGACGCTCGCGGCCGCCGCGCCGGCGGTCGCCCAGGACAATGCCGTGAGCAGCGCCGCCGACGCGTTCGGCGAGCGCGCCGGGATCGAGCAATCGGGCCTCTATAC
>JAYRLF010000324.1:0-4954 GCA_041905385.1 Allosphingosinicella sp. | reverse complement strand
CCGCGGGAAGAAGAGGGCGTCAACCGCTGACGGGAAACTCCTTCCGCGGCGTCTTCTATTTTCCACGTCCATCGGAAAATTCACCTGATCGGACAAGCGGGAGCACGAAGTCTCTCTCAGTCACGCGCGGCTTGCGGCAAGAAGCAGGTGATGAAAAACCTATATCAGGCTTATTTTAGCATGGCCACCTTATTCTCATGACCGCGAGATTGGATCGCGTAGCTGCGGGAAAAGAGACTTGCAAAATTGTCGCTTCCGCACACGAATTCTGATCAGATTCTGGGAGCCGGACGCCAGGCGCCCTTGCAAAGGCCGGCACATAGACTATATCAATTGTGCTGACGTCGCCTGCGACGGATCGTCCGGGCGCGCTTCGCCCGACCTTTCCCTTTCTCGCTTCAGAAGGCTGGGCCGCGCCGCCGGCGCGTGCCCTATGCGACTTGGGAGGGCTGAATGACACGCAAGACAAATTTCTTTCATTCCTATCGCGGCGCCGCGATGCACGTCCCGGCGCCGGCCGCGGTCGAGCCGGCCGAGGCCGCCGTCGCCGACGCGGAGCCTCAGCCCGAGACTGCCGCTGCACTCGTCTCGCCGCGTAAGCCCTGGCAGAGATTCATCTCCGGTCCCCGCTGGCCCCGCCGCCGCAGCCCCAGCGGCCTCGCGTGATCGCTTCGCACCGCTCAATCTATGTTGCGCTGCTGGTCGCCGGCCTTGCGCTCGCCGGCTGCTCGTCCGGCCCGCCGCGGCCTGACGATCCCGTCGCCGCTTCCAACCAGGTCCGAACCTCCGAAACCGACCGCCGCGCCGCCGACGAGGCCCGCAGCGCGGCCGCGGAATCCGACGCCGAGCTCAACCGTCAGTTAAGAGCGACGGGCGCCGAGGAACTTCCCGATCGCCATCGCGCCATCATGCCCCTTCCCGTCCGGGAAGTGCCGGGATTGGGTGCGCCTGAAGGGGGTCGGCGCCCCTGAAGTCGCCAGGGGTAAGGGAATATTGCCGGCCCAATCCGTCACCCGGGCCGATTCCCCATCATCTCTCCCAACCGCACCTTCCGCTCCGGCGCCCAATCCTCATTGAACGCGATCCGACCCTCGCCGAACAACAGGATCACCGTCGACCCGAGCAGAAACCGCCCCATTTCCTCGCCCTGCCGCAGCAGTGTCTCCTGATCGTCATAATCCCATTCGGCCATCCGCCCGGTCCGCTTCGGATTGACCACGCCGTGCCAGGCCGTCGCGATGCTGCCGACGATCGTCGCCCCGACGAGCACCATCGCGAATGGCCCATGCTCGGCCGAGTCGAACACGCACACCACCCGCTCATTCCGCGCGAAGAGATTCGCCACCCCGCGCGCCGTGACCGGGTTCACCGAATAGAGCGATCCCGGCACATAGATCATCCGCATCAGCCTGCCGTCGCAGGGCATGTGCAGCCGGTGGTAATCGCGCGGCGACAGATAGAGATTGGCGAAGCTGCCGTGCCGGAACTGCGCCGCCAGCCCCGCATCGCCGCCGACGAAGTCGGTGGTGGTGAACCTATGGCCCTTCGCCTGCAGAATGTGATGATCGTCGATCGCCCCGAACTGGCTGATCGCGCCGTCCACCGGGCAGACGAAGTCCGCCTCCGCCAGCGGCCGCGCGCCGGCCTTGAGCGGCCGGGTGAAGAAGTCGTTGAAACTCCTGTAGCCGGCAATGTCCGGGTCCGCCGCCTCGCTCATGTCGACGCCATATTTGCCCACGAACCAGCGGATCAGCCGCGTCGTCGTCGCGCCGCCCTGCGCGCTTGCGACGCGGCCGGCGAACCTGGTCAGGTGCCGCTTGGGCAGGAGATGTTGGAGGAGGACTTTCAGGCGATCGGACATGAGCCCTCGATACGTTGACGCTGCTGGGCTGGCATAAAGCGCTAAACGCGCGCCTTAGCCACAGGAGGCGGGCGCTTGCCCGAAGGTGGAACTCTATCGCATGATCGAGCTAGACGCACTGCCCGACGCCAGGCTAAAGCTCGCTTCCTAACCTACTGAAATAACAGGTAGTTTCGATGCGCCTCGCGATTTCTATTTTCCTTGCGCTGACCGCGACGGCGAGCGCAAGCCTCGGGGCGGCTCAGGAAGCCGTGCCGTCGCCCAACGCAGTCCCGCAATGGCGACGTACCCTCGCACAGGTCGATCTCAACAGGCTGATCACGGATCCGGCCTATCTGCGCCAGGTTCGGGATGAGATCGAGCGGGCCGCGCCCTCCGCAGCTGGCGATCCGATCGCCGAGTCCTGGCTCGACGCTTATCGTGCCGCCGTCGAGGCCGTGCAGGAACGGCGGGAAGAAAGCGTCGCTGCGATCCGCCGGTCGCTCGGGCGCGCGATAATGGACCCCGGACTGTACGAATTGCTGTGGGCGGCGGCGCAAACGCTCGGCGACCCGCCGATGCAGCTCGAGGTCCTGGAGACAGCGTTTCGAGACGCGTCCGCGGCGGATCGTCTCGCGCTCTATCGCATATTCGAGGTCCCGGAAGTTCTCGATCTGCGCGCGGCCTTGAACGTGCCGGCGGAGCGCGAGAGGTTCGAGCGCCTTTCGGACATCCTGGTTGAAGCGGGTTGGCCGGGTGAGAGCGATCCGCAGGCGGGCGACATATTCCGTGCGACCGTGATCAATCGTCACGGTGCCGCCGGGAGGCGCGCCGAGGCAGTGCAGGTGGCTCGTCTGATCGCTGGACCCGAATCCACCATCGCGATGCTCGTCATGCGCCAATTTCACGGGATCCATCCGCGCTGGAGCAGTCCCGAACCCACGCTAACCGAGACCATCGCCCGCTACGATCGGACGACCCGCGACGGCCTGCAGGCACAACCGCGAAATTATCGGCGCATCCTGCTGCGGGCACGTTTCCTGCGCGCCCTCGGCCGTGAAGCCGACGCGCTCGCCCTTCTCCAGCCATTGACGAACGACGTCGCTGCGACCGCGGCCGAGGGGTTGCAGGGCGCGCTTTTGGTCACTGAGGCCGCCTACGCGCTGGTTGCGCTCGATCGTGGCGCGGAGGCGGTGGCTTTGATGGCCCGGCTCACCGCGCCCGGCGCGCGGCGAACTGCAGGACTGACCAGCGCCAACGTCCACAACGCGGTGATCCTCTGGCAGGTCGGCCGAGCCGGCGAGAGCCTCGCGGCCGCCGACCGCATGCTGACGTCGACGGATCTGAACCTGACTGGGTATAGCCGCGCCTGGCTGCGCTCGATCAGGATCTGCGCCCTTGCTCAGCTGGGTCGCGAAGCCGACGCCGCAGCGACGATTAACGAGCTGGGGCAGCAGGGCGGAATTGCGAGGCCGGCGCTGATGCACGCATATTTGTGCACCAACCGGCTCGACGACGCCGAGCGGCTGGCGATCGAGCGGCTGCGGGACGGCGAAGGCGACGTCGCGATCGCCATGCAGGATCACCGGCCGGGCGGCTCCGCGAGCGGCGCCTCGGCGATCGTGTTCGAGCGGCTGGTTGCGCTGCGGCGACGGCCAGCGGTGGCTGCCGCGCTCGATCGTGCGGCCCGCATCCTGCCGATTCCGCTGGCGCGCATTTCCTACAATGTTTTGTGAGGCGGCGGCGACGAGGGAATAACGGTCGCCAGCAGCTCAAAATGTCTGGAACGACAGCTTCGTCCGCACATCGCCCCGGGTCGGGTGAAACGCCCGGCTCACCGCATCCACCTGGCCGACCGGGTGGGAGACGCGCATCGCCAGCGCCATCGCCAGGTCCCTCATCTCCAGCCGCCAATAGACGTCGGCGAGCTCGACCAGCTCGGCATCGCCTTGCGGGCCCGCAGGAAGAAGAGCGCCGGCGACCTCCGCCACCGCGATCGCCAGCGCGCGATTCCCCTCCTGACGCGCGGCCCTGGCGACGCGAATCGCGGCCTGAGCGCTCTCCCGCCTCCGCGGCAGGCGCCGCGCCAGCGTCACGATCAAGTCCGGCCGCACGCGGGACACCACGAACGCGACCATCGCATCGGTGCTGACCCCGAAGGTCGGCGTCTCGGCGATCCGCGCCGCCAGTCGGGCCTCCAGCGCGTCGTGCATGGGCGAGCGGGTCGGGCCCGCGGCCGCCATCGCCTTTATCAGCAGCAGGTTGCGAATATTGGCTGGTGCGTCCTCGAGGGCACGCTCGACCTCGACGAGATTTCCGGCACGGGTCGCGCCTTCGACGATCGCTTCCCATATCAGGTTGGGATGAGCCCGGTTCGGATCGTCTGCAGGTTCGCCGAGCAGCGCGCGGGCCGCCTCGACCCGGCCGATTCGGGCGAGCGCATAGGCCATGCGATTCACTCCGTTGCGATGGACGCCGAGCCGCGTCAGCGCCGCCCTGGCCGCCCGTTCGGCCGCGTCCTTATGTCCGGACCGGTCGAGCGCCTCCGAATAGGAGACGAGATGCAGCCCCGTATCGTTATCGGCGCCGAAAACTTGATCGCCCTCGATATAGGGGATGAACAGCTCCGGCCGCCGCTGAAAGATCCGATAGATCGACTTCTGCTTCACGCCCCATTGGTTGGCCGCGAAAATCGGTGCGGCCCTTGCATAATCATGCTCCCGAAATGCCGCCTCTGCCTGCAGCCCGGCCAGCGACAAGGACCGAAACCCGCCATCGACCAGCACCTGCTCCGCCGCCGCCGGATCGCCGCCGGCGAGCAGCGCGAGCGCAACCTCCGTCCAGCCCGAGAAGGAGAGGAATCGGGGCTCCGTCCTCGCACGCTGCGCAAAAGCGCGCGCCAAGCGAAGCTGCAGCGGCGTGCCCCGATAATCCGAAAGCCGCTCGATCAGCAGAGTCTCGCGCCGGGTCGGCGGATTTGCGAAGCCGATGTGCAGGACCGTGTCGCCGAGTGGGATCGTACGCTGCCGCTCCGACTCCGGGACAATTTCGAGCAGGTCCTCGTCTGCCGGCGGCATTTCGCTCGCGCGCGTCATCTGGCCGACCAGCTCGACC
>JAYRLF010000323.1:0-4956 GCA_041905385.1 Allosphingosinicella sp. | reverse complement strand
CTCAACATTCAGAATTTCACCCGCACCGGTATCGCCACCCGCTCGGTCCCGGTCGACATGGCGCTCGCCGGCAGCCTCCGGCCCGAAGGCGGCCAGGCGGCGGCGGTGATCCGGCGCGGCGGCGCCGTGATCGGCCGGATCCAGGCGCGGCTGCAGCCGCTCGGCCCCGGCGCGGGATCCTGGATGACGCGGCTCACGGCCGCGCCCTTCTCAGGTGGTATCCGCTATAACGGCCCGGCCGACGTGCCCTTGTCCTTCGCCAATCTGCCGGGCCACCAGCTGACCGGCCCGATCGCGATCGGCGCCGATTTCACCGGCCGCCTCCAGAACCCGCAATTCACCGGCCTGGTCCGCGCCAACGCGCTCACTTACGTCAACGAGCAATATGGCACGCGCATCACAAACCTGGCGCTGACCGGCCGCTTCAATGCCTCGCAGCTCGAGATCGTCCAGCTGAGCGGGCAGGCCGGCCGCGGCACGGTGACAGGCCGCGGCTCGATCGGGCTCGCTTCGGCGCAGGGCTTCCCGATCGACATCCGGCTCGACTTCCAGAACGCCCAGCTCGCCCGCAGCGACGATATCGGTGCGACCGCGACCGGCAGCCTTGCCATCGTCAACGACCGCCAGGGGGCCCGGATCAGCGGTGAGCTTGAGCTGGGCGAAGTCCGCTATCAGTTCGTCCGCCAGGCCGCGGCCGAGGTCCGGCAACTCGCCGGCGTGCGCCGCCGCGGCGAGCCGATCCGCCCGCCGGGCGAGGATCAGGAAGATGCCGGCGTGCCGAGCATCTGGCAGCTCGACCTGCGCGTCCGCGCCGACAACCGCGTCTACGTCTCCGGCATGGGTCTCGAATCGGAATGGTCGGCCGACCTGCGCGTCGAGGGAACGACGGCGACACCGCGGATCGTCGGCGAGCTCGATCTGATCCGCGGCGACCTCAACCTGGCCGGGCGGCGCTTCACCGTCCGGCGCGGCCATGTCGCCTTCACCGGCCAGCGTCCGCCCAATCCGAGGATCGATCTCGAGGCGACCAGCGACATCGACAATGTCGAGGTCGGCATCAACGTGACCGGCGCCGCCAACAATCCGCAGATCGCCTTCACCTCGAGCCCGAGCCTGCCGCAGGACGAAGTCGTCGCGCGAATCCTGTTCGGCAGTTCCGTGACCGAGATCTCCGCCCTTCAGGCGGTCCAGCTCGCCGCCTCGCTGAACTCGCTGCGCGGCGGCGGCGGCGGTCTCAATCCGCTCGGCCGGCTACGCTCGGCGACCGGCTTCAGCCGGATCCGGATCCTCGGCGCCGATCAGACCACCGGCCGCGGCACCGCGGTCGCGGCGGGCATGTACCTGTCCGACGACATCTATGTGGAGATCATCACCGACGCGAAGGGCTTCACCGCCACCCAGATCGAAATCTCGCTGTCGCGGACCTTGAGCCTGCTCTCCCAATTCGGCTCGCAGAGCGGCACCAACGTCAACATCCGCTACAATCGCGATTATTGAGCGGCGCGCTCCGACGCGATCCAGGATTCGACATGGCCGCGCAGGGCGGCGAGGGGGACGACGCCATTCTCGAGCACGCGCTGGTGGAACTGGCGGACGTCGAAGCGGGGACCCAAAGCCTGCTCGGCGGCGCGGCGCAGCGCCATGATCTCGAGCCCGCCGCTGTCATAGGCGGTCAGCTGGCCGGGCAGCGCCGCAATCCGGTCGACCAGCTCGTCGGCATCGTCGCCCTGGAACCGGCCCGACTGGCGGACGAAGGCAATGACCTGTTCGCGCGACCAGCCGAGCACGTGTAGGCCCGGATCGACCACCATGCCCCTCGCCGGCCATAGCCGCCGCGTCATCAGGGCATAAGGCGTATCGTAGATGCTCGCTTCCTCCGCCAGCGCCTCGGAATAGCGCGCCCAGCCTTCGACGAAGGCCGAATTGAACAGCAGATTGTCGACCGGCCTGGTCGAGGTCCGGCCGGCCAGAGCGATCTGCATATGATGGCCGGGATAGCCTTCGTGCACCGCGGTGATCTCGGCGCCGCCGCGAGTCTCGCTCTGCCAGCGCTCGCTGGCGATGCGGTAGAATGCCGGCTGCGCAGGATCGATCTGGCGCTCATAATAAGAGCTGCCGCCCGAGCCGCGCATGAACGCGTGGAACGGCTCGACACGCATCTCCTGTGCCGGCATCTCCGCGAAGAGGCGGGCGCTGGCATTGCGCGAGCGCGCGACGACTTCGCGCGAATAGGCAATCAGCGCTTCCTCGGAAGCGAAGCGATTGTCCTCGGCCTCATTGATGCGGCGCGAGATCGCGGCGAGATCGCCGGTCCCGAATCGCTGCTGTCCCAATTCGCGCACGCGGGCGGCATTATTGGTCACGGTCTGCTGGCCGAGCGCGAACACGTCCCGTGGCGCGCGATCCAGCGTCGTGTAAGCGCGCAGCGAGGCGCGGTAACAGGCCTCCCCATCGGGATTGGCGGAGACGCCGAGGGCGTCGCGTGCCCGTGGCAGATAATCATTCTGGAGGAAGTCGCGATAGCGGGCGAAGGCGGCGCGGATCGGCCCGGCGACGATCTCGCGCAGGCGGGCGCGGAAAGCCGCGTCATCGGTTCGCTGTGCTGGCGCATAGAAAGGAAGCGCCTCAGGGTCCGAAGTGGCGATGCCGTTCACCTGGCGGATCACCCGCTGGACCACGGCCTTGGGCGCCGAATAGCCTTGCGACAGGCCAAGCCGGGCATTGGCGATCTCCTGGTCGACCATCGCCGGCAAGGCGGCCCAGCGCTCCAGCGCCTGGGCGCGTTCGTCCGGGCTGGTCACCGGCTGGTCTCGGGCGACCGTGTCGAGGCCGAGATGCCAGCCGCCCATATGACTGACCGACCAGAGTTCATTGCGGCAGACTTGGGCCTGGCGATTGGATTCGAGCCGTTCGACCATGCCGGCATGGACGAAGCGCTGACGCGGCGACAAGGCGGCCGCGTCGATGCCGCGCAGCGCTTCGAGGATGGCGTCCCGGTCGCGCTCGACCGCGGCCATCGCCGCCTGGCTGCGGTCGGGCCAACGCCGGTGGTCCGGCGCCGGGACGCCGATCTGGTAGGCGGTGGTCGGGTCGTAGGCGATCTCGAGCGCGACCCACCGGTCGGCGAGACGATCCAGCGCCGCATCGGCTTCCGGTGTCGCCAACGCGGGAGTGGTGATCAAGGCGAGGCCGACAGCGACCAACCGAACCAATTACATCAGCGACCCCCTACGAATTGCGCAGGGTCAACATGTCGTCCGTCACGGTCATCGTAAAGGCCGGCTTGTTGCCCGGCGGCGTCTCGGCGATCGCGTCGACGAAGGCGGCGCGGGTCTCGGAATCGTCATAGACCATCTTCGCGTCGAACGCCTTCTGCCAGGTCGCCTCGTCGGGCCATTCGGCATAAGCGACGAAGCGGCCGTCGCGCTCGCGATGGAGGCGCGATCCGTGGCTGCCGTAGATGCGGGTGATATGCTCGGTGCCGCGCCGCCACGCCGCGCGGAATTGCTCTTCCTTGCCCGGATGGACGCGCCACCAATAGACCGCGACGAACATGAGGCTCTCCTCGAGAAACGTGTCCCGGCCCTTCGCCGTGGCACGCCGAGCCTAATCGACCCGCGATCCGAATCGTTCAATCGCCGCGCGCGAACCTTGTGTGGCGAGCAGGGCGAGCTGCGCGCCGAGCGCCTCCTCGAAGCGCGCATCCGCCGCCAGCCGCTCCGGAAAGACCTGCCGCAGCGTCAGCATCGCCCGCGCCTGGTCCTTCGGATCGGGCGCCTGCTCGAGCAGGCGCCGGGTCGCCGCGGCGAGCGGGTCGTCGACGAGGAAAGCCTCGCCGGCGTCGGTGCGTCCGCCTTGCCAACGCACCCAGGCGGCGACGGCGAGGATCAGGGCGTCGGCCGGCAGCCCGCGCTCGAGCCGTGCGGCGACCGTGGCGAGCAGGCGCTGCGGCAGCTTCTGAGATCCGTCCATCGCGATCTGGACGGTGCGATGGGCGATCGCGGCATTGGCGAAGCGCCGCATCAGCGCATCCCGATAGACGGCGATGTCGAGACCAGGCGGCGGCGACAGCGTCTCTTCCGCCTCGTCCCACAAGGCGCTGACGAATGCGCGGCCCGCGGGCAGGGCGACAAAGTCGTGGACGAAACCGATTCCGGCGAGGCCGCCGAGATAGGCGATCGCCGAATGGGCGCCGTTCAAGAGCCGAAGCTTCGCTTCCTCCCACGGCCGCACATCGGCGGCGAGCTGGATTCCCGCCGCCGCGAGATCGGGCGGCGGCGCGGCGAAACGGTCCTCGATCACCCATTGGTTGAACGGCTCGGCCTTGACCATGGCGCGGTCGACCAGGCCGGTGCGGTCGGCGAGCGCGGCGATGTCGTCCTCGCTCGTCGCCGGCACGATGCGGTCGACCATCGTCTGCGGGAACGCCGCCTGCGCCGCTATCCAGGCGCGCAAGGCCGGATCCTGCGCCGCGGCGAGCACGGCGGCGCGAAGGGTCGCGCCATTGTCGGCAAGATTGTCGCAGCTGATCGCGGTGAATCCGCCGAGGCCGCGGTCCCGACGCGCGGCGAGGCCGCGGGCGAGGAAGGCGGCCGCGTCGGAGCGGGGCAGATAGCCTTTCTCCGTCACCGTGAGGGTGACGATGTCGGTCTCCGGCGCCGCGAGCGCCTCGACCAGCGTCTGCGGCGCTTCCGGCGCGACGATCACGTCCCGGACGGCGCCGATCACGCGGACGTGCTCGCTGGCCCCGTCGCGGACGACCAGGCTGTAGAGACAGTCCTGCGGCGCCAGCGACTCCCGCACCGCGGGCGAACGCAGCGAAGCGGCGGTGACGCCGAGGCCGAGCGTGTCGAACGCCACCGCCTGGTGGGCGCGGTGGAAGGCGCCGATGCCGAGATGGACGACGCGTCGCGCCGGCCGGCCGGCGCCGCGCGGCCGCGCGACCCCCTCCGGCAG
>JAYRLF010000322.1:0-4990 GCA_041905385.1 Allosphingosinicella sp. | reverse complement strand
CAGCGGTGGCGGCCCATGCCGCCCACGTCCCTCGCGACGCCAAATATCTCTTCCCCTCCGGCAAGTCGCACCTCAGCCGGGTGCGGCTCTATCAATTGGTGAAGGCGCTCGCCGCCGATGCCGGCATCCCGCCCGAGCGGATCAGCCCGCACGTCCTCCGCCACGCCTTCGCCACCCATCTGCTCGAAGGCGGCGCCGACCTGCGCGCGGTCCAGATGCTGCTCGGCCATGCCGACATCGCGACCACCCAGATCTACACCCATGTCGATTCGCGGCGGCTGATCGAGCTGGTCAACGCGCGCCACCCGCTCGCGGATGGAAGGCGCTAGAAAATGCTCGTCCAGCTTTCCACGGTCGAGGACAGCTTCCTGATCAAGCGGCGGGGCGTCGTCGTGGTGCCGGGGCTCCCGGCTGATTTTCGCTGGCGGATCGATCTCGGCACCATGCTCACCCTCGAACGCCCCGACGGCTCGCGGATCGAGGCCGCCGTCCGCGGGCTGGAATCGCTCCCACCCGGCACGGCGCTGCTGCTCGACCTTCCGGGCGGCAAGGCCGAGGCGCCACCGGGCACGACTTTGTGGGTGGACGATTCGGCGATCCGCCGCTGATCGTTCGTGCCGCGCGGCCTCGCGTTGACGAGTGGCCGATGCGGGCCTAACCCGCGCGGCTCATGCCGACCTTTCTCGATTTCGAAAAGCCGATCGCCGAGCTCGACGCCCGTATCGCCGAGCTGCGCGAGACCGCGTCCGCGGGCGAAGCCAATATCGCCGCGGAGATCAGCCGGCTCGAGGAGCGCTCTGCCAAGCAGCTCAAGGACATCTACGCCAGGCTGACGCCCTGGCAGAAGGCGCAGGTCGCCCGCCATCCGGAGCGGCCGCATTTCAAGGATTATGTCGCCGGCCTGGTCGAGGATTTCGTGCCGCTCGCCGGCGACCGCGGCTTCGGCGAGGATGAGGCGATCATCGGCGGCTTCGGCAAATTGCTCGGCCGCAAGGTGATGCTGATTGGCCATGAGAAAGGCGACGACACCGCCAGCCGTCTCAAGCACAATTTCGGCATGGCCCGGCCGGAGGGCTATCGCAAGGCGATCCGGCTGATGGATCTGGCCGACCGCTTCGGCCTGCCGGTCGTCACCCTAGTCGACACCGCCGGCGCCTTCCCGGGTGTCCAGGCCGAGGAGCGCGGCCAGGCCGAGGCGATCGCCCGCTCGACCGAGCAATGCCTGAAATTGGGCGTGCCGCTGATCGCGGCGATCGTCGGCGAGGGCGGCTCGGGCGGCGCGATCGCGATCGCAGCGGCGAACCGGGTGCTGATGCTCGAGCACAGCGTCTATTCGGTGATCTCGCCCGAAGGCTGCGCCTCGATCCTGTGGCGGACCGCCGAGAAGGCGGCCGATGCCGCCGAGGCGATGCGGATCACTGCCGGCGACCTCCAGCAACTGGGCGTGATCGAGCGTATCGTCGCCGAACCGCTCGGCGGCGCCCATCGCAATCCCGCCGACGCGATCGCCACCCTCGGCGCCGCCTTGGCCGAGGAGCTCGACGCGCTCGCGCCGCTCTCCCGTCAGGACGTGCGCGAACGGCGGCGCGCGAAATATCTGACGATTGCCTGAAACCTCCCCTCCCTGAGAAGGAGGGGGACGGAGCGAAAAAAAAGAAGGGGCGGCGGGATTGCTCCCACCGCCCGATCTTGGCTTAAGCTGAATGTTAAGCTTAGGCGCTGCCACCCCGCATCGACGTCGAAACGTTGTTGAAGGTGGTGCTGAGGCTGCTGCCGAGGCCCTGCATCGCGGTGATGGCGGCAACGGCGATCAGGGCCGCGATCAGGCCATATTCGATGGCCGTGGCGCCCTTCTTGTCCTTGAAAATCTTGCGAATGAACTGCATTTCCGGTCTCCTTGGTTCCAAACTAGTCTGGAAGTCCACACTTCCACGCCGCCCCCGTTTGCGAAGAGTTTGGGTCAGCTATCGTCTTGCATATCGAGAGGAAGTTACAAAAAACTTAATTGCGGAAACTACGATCCGGTCACTTGCTGGGCGATGTTGTTCCAGATCCCGCTGTTGGCGGAGCCGACGGAAGTGACGCCGACCAGCATCGCCATAAATACGAAGGCGAGAATGATGCCGTACTCGACTGCTGTCGCGCCGCGCTCATCATTGATTATATTGAGGAATCGCCGCATTGCCCGCCTGCCTTATTATTGAAGACATAATTGTCCCGTTATCCGGCTGCTTAACACAAGTGTCGTTAATGAATTCCCAACAACGGAGCCCCAGTTGAAAAAAATTCCGACAATGACGGTCGTGGCGGCGGCGCTGATCGGCGAGTCGGGGCGCGTTCTCCTGCAGCAGCGTCCGCCGGACCGGTCGATGGCGGGCCTGTGGGAATTTCCGGGCGGCAAGGTCGAGCCGGGTGAGACGCCGGAGGCGGCGCTGATCCGCGAGCTCGATGAGGAATTGGGCATCGCCGTTTCGGAGGACGCCCTGGTGCCGGCCTGCTTCGCCAGCGCGATGGTCGGCGAGCGGCACATGACCCTGCTGCTGTTCCTGTGTCGCGACTGGAGCGGCGACCCGCAGCCGCTTGACGCGAGCGCCCTGCGCTGGTCGGCCATTGCGGACATGCGCGACCTGCCGATGCCGCCCGCCGACGTTCCGCTCGTCGCGCTGCTGGCGAAGCTGGTCTAGCGCGATGGCGGCCGGCGCGATGGAGCCGAGGTGGCGGCTCGGCGCCTGGCTGGGGACGCCGGCGCCCGGCCCGCTCGAGCTCCAGCGGCGCGAATCGGCGGTTCGCAAGGTCGAGCAGGATTACGGCCTGACCCTGCCCGACGACTTCCGCGACTATCTTTTGTTCGCCTCACCGGTGGAGCAGGCCTGGGACAAGGAGATGGTGATCTGGTGGCCGATCGAGCGCCTCCGCCCGATCCCGGAAGAATATCACCATCCGATCGACGCTCCGGAGGTCGCCGAAACGGCGGCGCAATGGCTGTTCTTTGCCGATTTCAGCGACTGGTCCTGGGCGTGGGCGATCCACTGCGGCGACGGCGCGCAACGCGGCCGGATCGTCCTGATCGGCGGATCGCCCGACCGGATCGTCGCCGACAGCTTCGCCGAGTTCGTCGAACGCCACCTCAGCGACCCGGACTCCTTGTCCTAGTCGGCGGTGCGTCGCAGCCGCGGCCAGGCGTTCCAAGTGCCGATCGCATAAGAAAGGCCGTAGACCAGCACGATCAGCGAGCTCCAGATCATGAAGGCGTCGATCGATCCGGTATCGATGGCGAGCATCGGCAGCGGCACCAGGCCGCGCAACAAATAAATGGTGCTGATCGCGACCAGGCCAGTCCGCAGCAGCGGCAGCCGCCGGATCAGTCCCGCGCCGGAAAAGGCGTAGAGCGCCCAGATCGCCAGCACGAGGGCGATCCCGCAGGTGATTGCCGCTGGATAGAGCGATCCGCGTTCGGCCATCCGCGCCATCCCTTCGCCGGCGCCGAAGAAGCGGTACCAGTCCGGCCCGCCGACGATGATCGCGAGATGGAGCAAAGCGGCGAGCGCGCTCAGCACACCGCCGACGATCAGCCAGTTCCTGCCGCGCATCGCGTCGATTTCCTTCAAAGCCCGTCCTTCGGCCGCAGCGCGTTCGCCAGCGACGCTGTCGCGCTGCCGCGGCGGGCCGGCCGCGGCTGGTCCGGGCCGGGGGACCAGCCGCTGAGATAGACGATCTCGAACCGTTCCGAAGTCTTGCCATCGGCGTCGGAACGGGCGGCGAAATCGGCGCTCGCGGCCGCATAGCCGATGCGGGTGATCGGTCGGCGGCTGCGCGCCGCAAGCATGTTGGTGGCGGCCATCGCGCGCAGGTCGCGGACCAGCCCAGACAGGGCGCCGTAGCGGACGTTGAGTCGATCGCAATCGGCGACCGGCAGCGCGAAGCCGGCCCGGCCGAGCAGGTCGCCGGCGGCGCGGACGTCGATCTGCGGGTGGATGCGGGCCGATGCGCCGCCACCTTCGGCCTCGTCGGCGGCGTGCATCGCGCCCCGCAAGGCGGTGAGGCTGCCGGCGCCGACAAAGGCGGCGAGGAACAGGCCGTCGGGCCGCAGCGCGCGCCGAATCAGGGTCAGCGCGCCCGGCAGATCGTTGACGCTGTCGAGCGCTCCGGCCGAGACGACCAGGTCGAAGCTTCCATCGGCGAAGGGGAGCCGGTCCTCGTCGCATTGCACTGCGCGAGCAAAGACTGCTCCGGCATCGGCTTCGACCGCCTCGATGCCGCGTCCCCGCAGATGTTGGCCGAGCGCGCCGGCACCGCAGCCGAGATCAAGCGCCCGGCCGAACGGGCGGGTGACCATCGCCAGCCGCTCAGCCAGCTCCTCGGCCATATGCGCCTGGAGCCAGGCGCCGTCCGGCCCGGCGCGCGCCGCCCGGTCGCGGCGCAGGCGGCGCAGGGTCCTGTCGAACGGACCGTCCTGGTCGGCGTGCTGCATCGGCGCGCTATAGCAAAGCCTGTCCGCGATCGGACAAGCCTGTCCGGTTCCGGACAGTCGGATCCGCGGTGCCGGCGGTCCCGTGGAGGGCGCCGGGGCTGGCACGTCTCTTGCTGCAATTCGCGACAATGAACTGCTTGGCCTCATCCGGGCTTGCCGATAAAAGCCGCAAGGACGAAGAACTGTATTGCATCACTAAGACAGTTATGCGAGTAAGACCGACACGATGACCGAGCAGAATTTCGAGCAGATGCGGCGCGCCATGGTCGCCAGCCAGCTCCGCACCACCGGGGTCAACGATCCCCGCGTGATCGCGGCGATGAGCGCGGTGCCGCGCGAGCGATTCGTGCCGGCGGAGCGCGGCGCCTTGGCCTATGCCGATGCCTTGGTGCCGCTCGGCAATGGCCGCGAGCTCAACCCGCCGATGGCGCTCGGCCGGATGCTGACCGAGGCGCAGCTGCGCGGCCGCGAGCGCGCGCTCGTGGTCGGTGCCGCGACCGGTTATTCGGCAGCGGTGCT
>JAYRLF010000321.1:0-4991 GCA_041905385.1 Allosphingosinicella sp. | reverse complement strand
CGCCGTCCTGTCGATCCGGCCGGGTAAGGCCGCCGGCGAGCGCCATCTCAAGGCCAAATATTATCTCGAGGGCTATCCCGAGCCGCAGGTGCTGATGTTCGATCTCAGCCGGGGCTCGCATCGCGAAAATATGTCCTGGGTCGCGCAGGACAGGCTGTTCACCCCGGATTATGCGCCGAGCGCCAATCTCGACATCGAGGCGCTGCTGGTCGCGCGCGCGCGGGCCCAGGCCGAGGCCCCACCCGCGGATCCGGTTGCCGCAGGCGCGGCGGCGGGCGCGGGCGGCGCCTCGGACAGGAAAGCCGTGCTGCCCGAGGACTGGCGCAACTCGATCGTCGACCTGATGAAATTGCTCGAGCTCGATTCCAGCCTCGGTGCGCGCAAGCGCCTCGCCCAGAGCTGGGGCTATGCCGGCGCCCTGAACGGTTCGAAGGACATGAACCTCTGGCTGCATCGCCAGCTCATCCAGCGGATCCGCGATGCCGGCGGCAACGTCCCGGCGGATATCGAGGGGGCTGCGAGCAGGGCGGCCGGCGCGGAGGGCGCCGACGATCCGGCTTCACTGGCACCGCAACCGCCGGCCCCCACTTCCTAGATCGCCGGCGCCGCCGCGCCGACGCGCAGCGATCGGGGGCGTCCTCAGTCGAGCTTTCGCCGGTCGCTGGTCGTCCGGCGCAGCTCGGCGAGCGAGCGGTTGATCGGGGCAGCCCATCCCCTGAGGCCCCTGCGGGCCGCCTCGTCGAGGGCGTCCTCGAAGGCGAACGGATCATTGGCCAGCAGCGCCTCGATCAGCGCGTCCGCCTGGGCGAGGTCCTTCTGCCGCTTCGCGCGGGTTGCCGCGTCCCGCTTCTGGGCCAGGATGAGCTTGTGGATCGCGAATCGCGCGGGCTGCGGCACATTGACCAGGACGCCGGCGCCGAACAGGGCGACGGTCTGGACCGGCTCGCTGACCAGCCAGTCGATATAGCGAAGCGGTGCGGCGCCCGCCGCGAGCTTGCGCATCGCCATCGGATTGGCGTCACCCCGGCGCCGCACGGAGGTGACGAGGTCGACCTGGAAGCCATTTCGCGTCGCGAAGCGCGAGGGCGGCTTGCGCGGGTCCAGCTGCATGACCGGTTCGAAGCTCGTGTCGGCGCGGCGCAATATGGCGTCGAGACGTTCCGGCGGTTCGGCGGCAAGGGTGAGATCAACCGTTGCGAGGTCGAGATCGCCGGTCATCAACGTGGGGCCTGGCAAGTAGTGGCCGACCAGCGGCTCCATCATCATATAGGCCGCTGTTCCGATGACGACGGCGCCGGCCCGGAAAAGACCCGCATGAGCGCATGCGTCCAGAGTAGCGCCGAGCAGCCGATAGGGTGCGGCCAGTCCCGCTTTCCTCAACAAGCCGACGAGACGGCGCCGTTCCTTGGCGGCCTCCATGCCGCGGGCATAGGCACGCGCCTGGGCGTCGGCCTCCGGCTCCCCGGCTTTGCCGATGAACAGGTCGACCCTCTCGGTCGCCACCGGGATCTTGGCATAATGATAGACGATCCCATCCCGCTCCCTCCTATAGGGGCTGCCGGCGGCAGGGGCGGCGGAGGTCTGCTGGAGCAGCTCCGCGAACAGGGTCTGGATGGCTGGCGTGAGCGGTTTCATGTACAGACACATTTAGCAGATTTGTCTGTACGGCGCCATAGGAATGTACAGACAAAGTTTTGGAACCTGTCTGTACAATTGCTCTGGCCTGCGCGGGCGCTGCGGATTGTTTGTTTCCGTCAGCGGATCGGATTCTTGCGTCGCGTGTTACCCGCATTGTCGGTCGACGCCCGCAGGCGGGCAGCGTCTGCCCTGCCTTGGACGATGAACCTCTCGGGTTGACGCGAATGGGGGGGACGATTGGCTGACCGGGCACTGGCGACTATGCCTCGACCACCTATTTCGTCACCAAAGATCCCGAACCGCGACCGGGCGGGCCTTCACCCGGAATGGCGCCACCGCGCGCAGCGAGGGCATCAAGCTAGCAGCGCAGGTGCGGCCATGGCGCGGCCTGACCCTATCCAGGTGGGTGATGCTGTCCAAGGCCGTCCTTTCGGATGACTCGGCGATCGGCATCGAAGGCACGCCGCTGCCGGGCAGCCAGCCGGCGGTCCACCGGCCGCTCGGACGCGTCCGGCGTCTGGTCGATGCACCAGGCCGCGATGAGCGGCAGCGGGCTCGAGAAGGTACAACAGCTGCGCGCAACGTATCGGGGGTCGGTAATTGCTGTTCCGCCCGTGAAGCGGGAATTGATCAAGGCAGCCTGACAATCCCCGATATCGATGGGCCCATCCAATTAAGCGTCCCTGTCCGCGCCGCTCGACGCGGCCGCTCGTGGAACACGAGGCAATCCACATCCGCGCGTTGCTTGCAGCCGGCAGCGGCCAGCTAGCGCATATTCTCAGTCAAAAGCGTGAGGAGATGCCGAATTCGGCGGGATTGCTCTGGCCGCGGCGCCGCTTCGGCCGATGCGCGATCCGGTCGACCATCGTTGATCTGCGACGGGCAGTCTCCGCAGCGCCTGAAATGGAGAGGAGAGGAAGCGGGGGGTGGGCGAGCGACGGGTGCGGGCTGGCTGCACCGGCTCATCTTGGGAGACCCGAGATGATCAAGTCCATTCCCCTCAACAAGCTCGTGCCGTCCCCTCGCAACGTGCGGCGGACCGGCGATGCGGCGGCCGACCTCCAGCTCAAGGCGGACATCGAGGCGCGCGGCCTGCTCCAGAATCTGCTCGTCACCGCCGCCAAGCCGCGCGGCTGCTTCGCGGTCGAGGCGGGCGGTCGCCGTCTTGCGGCGCTGCAGGCGCTGGCCGAGGAGGGCAAGCTGGCGGCAGATCATGAGGTCTGCTGCCTCGTGCTTGACGACAGCTCGGCGCAGGAAGCGAGCCTCGCCGAGAATTTCCAGCGGCTCAGCATGAACCCGGCCGACGAATGCCAGGCCTTTTCCGCGCTGGTCGCCGAGGGCGCCGATCCGGAAGACATCGCCCGCCGGTTCGGCCTGACCGTCCGCTTCGTCGAGGGCAGGTTGCGCCTCGCCGGTCTCGCTCCGGTCGTGTTCGCGGCGCTCGGCGCCGGCGAGATCACGCTCGACATCGCCCAGGCCTTCGCCGCCACGCCCGACCAGGAGCGCCAGGCCCATGTGTTCGAGCAGATGACCAATTCCTACGGCGGCTATCATCCCGACAGCATCCGCCGGATGATGACCCAGGCGACGATCGCGGCCAGCGACCGCCGCGCGCTCTATGTCGGCGAGGAGGCCTATCTCGCCGCCGGCGGCCGGACCGAGCGCGACCTGTTCTCCGACCGGTCCGAGACGCGCTGGCTCGACATCGCAATCGTCGAGCGGCTCGCCGCCGAGAAGCTCGAAGCGGAGGCGGCCCGTCTTTCCGGCGAGCTCGGCTATGCCTTCGTCCGGCCGACGCTCGGCAACTGGCTCGGTCACGAGCAGCTTCGCGGGCTCGAGCGCCTGCCGGTCCAGCCGGTCGACCTCAGCGAGGAGGAACAGGCCAGCGTCGCCGTGCTCGAAGCGGAAATCGACGACCTCAGCGACCGGCTCGAGGATGAGGACATCGCCGCGGCGGACCGCAGCGAGACCGAGGAGAAGGTGCGCGAGCTCAATGGACGCATCGAGGCGATCGTCGACAGGCCGCCGGTGCTCGACGACGCCGTGCGGCCGCATGTCGGCGCCTTCCTGATGCTCGACGGCGCCGGCCGGCCGCGGCTCGATCCCGGCCTTTATGTCGAACGGCCCGATGAGGATGCGGTTCAGGACGAGGACGATCCCGATGTCACGGTCGATCGGAATGTGGCCGCGCCGGCCAAGGCGGCCGGCCTGTCGCAGCGGCTGGTCGATGAGCTCGCGATGCAGCGACGCGACATCCTCGCGGTCCATGTCGCCGCCGACCCGGGGCTCGCCCTCGACCTCGCCATCTTCCTGATGGTCGACGGCGAGGCCGGCTACCGGTCCGAGAAGACCGGCTCGTCGCTGAGTGCGACGCCGCCGGGCAACCCGGTGATCGACTTCCGCACGCCTGACGCGGCTGCGACGATCGCGCGGGCCGAGGCCGGCGAGGCGCTCGACCGCAGCTGGACCGGGGGCGAGACCCGGGGCGAGCGCTTCGATGCGTTTCGCGCCCTGGCCGAGGACGAGCGCGCCGCCTGGCTCGGCTTCGCCGTCGCGCGGACGCTGGAGGCGAGCCTGTTCCTGCCTGGCGACCGCTCGTGCGCCTTCCACGATCATCTCGGCCGCCTGATCGGCATCGACGTCGCCCGCTGGTGGCGGCCGACCGGCGCCAATTTCTTCGACCGGGTGCCGAAGAGCGTCACCCTCGCCGCGCTCGAAGCGGTGGGGGGTGCGCAATTGGCGAGCCGCTACGCCAAGGCGAAGAAGGCCGAGCTCGCCCAGGCCTGCGAGCGGATCTTCGCCGGCGATTTCCTCGCCGAGGTCGAGGTCAAGCAGGCGGCGCTCGACTGGCTGCCCGCCGAGATGCGCTTCGCGCCGGTGGAGATCGCGATCGAGCCGGCGGCCGGGAATGGAGCGGAAGCGCCCGCGCACGAACCAGTCGAGGATGTGGCCTGACGTCTCCACAGGCCGGCATGCTCCCGGGCGGCCCGACGGGTCGCCCGGCACGCCTCGCCAGCGGCTGGAGGCGGCGACCGAACTTGGTCACAAGCGCGCGCAGGGATCGTCCAACGGGATATGCAGGCGCTCCCTACCTTCCGTCGTGATCGACCCGGTCAACCGCCAGATCCGAGGTGCCTCACTGAGCAGCCGGCGCGGCCCGTCCGGACGGGCGGCCGGCGCCTCACAGGAGATCGGCTCGGGCGGTGCGAACGACCGCGGCCGGATCACCTCCCGGTGTCCCCGCCGCCTCCAACCCCTGGCGAGCGCCGCACGCCCGCGGCGAGATGCTGGTCGCCCTTGCCGCCGTGATCGGCGGGGAGCGGTCCCTGACCCGGCGCCGCCGTCCCGCAACC
>JAYRLF010000320.1:0-5004 GCA_041905385.1 Allosphingosinicella sp. | reverse complement strand
CAAGGCCACCGCCGCCGCGAGGTGGGAAATTACGCCAACATTTGGGAGAGGTTGGGCCGGCGGCCTGTCAATGTCAGGCGACGGCCGGTTCGCCGCCCTGCGTCGAGGCCGAAAGATCGGTCTTGCGCCGGCGCTCGCCATTGTCCTTGCGCGTCATCTCGAGCAGCTTCGCGCCGGCCATGAACACCGCGCCGGTGCAGGCGAGGAAGAGCAGCCAGCCGCCGACGCCCGGATATTGCTCGACATAGCGGAAGCCGCGATCGCAGGCGCCGAGCGCGAGCGCGTAGATCACCGCGCAGGCTTCCCAGCGGGTCTTGATGACGAACAAGCGGGCAATCATCCGAAGCATGTGCGCGACGGAGCAAGATGCGGGCCAGTGGCGGAAATCCGCGGTTTTTGCGATTGGGCCGGTAAGGATTTGTAAACCATACCGACATTCCTCCCCGAGCTTGCTCGGGGAGGGGGACCATGCGTAGCCGAAGGCGAAGCATGGTGGAGGGGTAGGCCCCTTCTCCGCTCCGAGGTCTGTCGGAAACCCCCTCGGGGCTTTACCACTCCACCACGCGCTGCGCGCGTGGTCCCCCTCCCCGAGCGGAGCTCGGGGAGGAACTGGTCACTCCGCGTCGATCGAGAAACCGCCGCCCTTCTTCAAGGTGACGACGCATTTCTGCCAGGGGGCGCTGCCGTCCTTGGCCATGTCTTCGCGGATCGGCTTCAGCAGGGCGATGAACTGCTCGGCATAGGGCGTCGGATCGATGTCGACCGTCCAGTTCTGGTCGGTGGTCGTGCGCAGCCAGAGGCCGACGCGGCCGCCTTCGAGCTGGGCGCCCAGTTCGGCGGTCTCGAAGCCGGGCGGGCAGGCGGCGGCGATGGCGCGGCCGAGCTGGAGATAGGTGTCGTTCATTCGGGAGCCTCTAGCGCCAAGAGGGCGAAGGTGGCCAGCCAATGTTCGCCCATATAGTCGCCGGCGACGTGCGGCAGGCTGGCGTCGAGGTGGAGGTCGGCGGTGGCGCGGGCGAGATCGGCCAGCTCCGGCTCGAGCGCGCCGGCAAGGCCGCGCCAGCACCAGGCGCGGCTCAGATTGACGCCGTCGAGATGGGCGATCTTGCCGTCGGAGCGGTCGGAGACGAAGGCCGGCTTGAACAAGGCAGGCGGTTCGCCGGCGGCGAGATCGGGCAGGAACAGGTCGAACCAGGCGCGAAAATCGGCCGGATCGAGCACGCGTCGCATCAGCAGCGCCTCGGTCAGCGCCGGCGAGATGAACTCGTCGCCGCCCGGCTCCCAGCCGGCGCAGTCGCGGTCCTCGGCATAATAATGATGGGCGCGGGCGGCGATCAGATCGGCGAGCGCCGGATCGTTGGCCGCGGCCCATTCGCGGGTCAGCACCAGCGCGAAGGCGGTGTTGTAATGGGCGCCGACCCGGATCGGGTAGGTGAGCTTGGGCAGATAGAAGTGGAAGCGCTCGGCGAAGGCGGCCGCGAGCGGGGCGAGATTGGCCGCCCAATCCGCTTCGTGCCGCTGCGCCTCGGCGTGCAGCTTCAGCAGCCAGGCCCAGCCATAGGGCCGCTCGAAGCCGCCGGTATAGGCGCGGTCGAGGTAAGCGAGCTCGCCGGCGACCTTGGCCTCGGTCAGCATCTCGTCGAGCAAAGCAAGGATCTGCGGCCGGGCGGGCAGGTCCGGATAGAGTCGGGCGAGCCGCATCAGCAGCCAGTAGCCGTGGACGCAGCTGTGCCAGTCGAAGCTGCCGTAGAAGATCGGGTGGAGCTGCGACGGCGTCTGCGCGTCCTCCGGCCCTTCCATGATATGGTCGAGCTTGTGCGGAAATTCCTTGCGAACATGGCCGAGCGCGATCTCGGCGAAGCGCTGGGCGGAGGTCGGGGTGAGGTGGTGCTGCATGGTTTCGCCCCTACGTCATCTTGCATGAAATGACAGGCATCTTGCGGCGCGAACGCTGCACTAATCTCGCAGAGACGCAGAGAGTCAGTGGGCTTCAAGGCAGGCTGGCCTGTTTCGCGGTGGCCACCACTTTCGCGGACCCTCTGCGTCTCTGCGATCTCTGCGTCTCTGCGAGAAATATATTCATTCCGGCTTCGCCGGCAGCGAGACTCGGAAAACGGGACTCGGAAGCGGCTTCGTTGCTGTATCGTGGCCGACGGCATAGGTCTTCGGCAGGTGAAACCTAGCGATGTGATGAAGTTGGCGCTGCGTTTGTTGAGTGTCGTCGGCGTGGTCCTTTTTGGCCTGTTGCTGGCGCTCACCTTCCTCTCACCGATCCATGTCGAGCGCGCCGCGCGCACCTTCATTCAGAGCGAGATCGAGCGGAAGCTCTCGGCTGAACTGGCCATTGCCGGGGGCCTATCCCGGGACACGCGGGTCGGCCGCCTGGCAGGAGCGCTGGCCGAACGACATGCGGGAGAGATCGCGCAATTGCGGGGACGGCTGGCATCGGGTCTTCACACACAGATCGCAACGGTCGTCGGCCGGATGCAGAGTCTCGATTGCGCGTGCCGGCAGCGGCTGCGGCAGGGGCTGGACGCCGCGGCGCAGTCGCGCATCTCGCGGCTGGAACGCGCCGAGCCGCAGGTGCGGCAGCTCATCGAAGGGAATTACGCCGCCATCGTCGTCGACCTTTTGCACGATTTGCGCATCTTCGCCGGCACCAATTTGCTCGCCTTTCTCCTCCTGCTGATCCTGTCGATCGTGAAGGCCGATCGCGTCCGCCAGCTGCTCGTCCCGGCCATCCTGCTCGGCGCGGCCACGCTGACGGCGAGCGCCTTCTATCTGTTCGGCCAGAACTGGTTCTTCACATTGCTGTACGCGGACTATTTCGGCTGGACCTATGGGCTATGGCTGCTCGTCATCTTCGGTCTTTTCGTCGACATCGCGATGTTCAAGGCGCGGGTGACGACGCCGATTGTGGACGCAGTGCTGTCGGTGCTGGGCAAGGGTCCGATCCCCTGCTGAGATTCCGGGTTCATATCACTTTCAAGGCAATCAAAGCGGCGAACCAAAGTTGGAGTGCCGCCATTCCCACATTTGCACCAACGACTGTGGAATAGCCCACCGCGTCGTCCTCACGCCGCACGCTCGTCCATCGCCATCCGGCGACGTAGAGGTACGCTCTTCCGGAGCGCAAGGCGTTCACGGCCTCTCGGATGGAAATAGCAGCCAGCGCGCAAAAGGCGATGACGACGAGCAGCCTCACTGTGACTTCGGCATCGAGGTTCATCGCCACGCCAGGAAGTAGATCAGGGCGATGTTGACCGCGAGCAGCGGCAGCGCGGTGCCGATTTGCGCCTTGATGACGCCGTTGCGGTCCTTGAGTTCGAGCAAGGCGGCGGGGACGATGTTGAAGTTGGCGGCCATGGGGGTCATCAAAGTACCGCAGAAGCCGGCGAGCATGCCGATCGCGCCGATCACGGCCGGGTCGCCGCCATAGGTCTGAATGAGCAGCGGCACGCCGATCGCCGCCGCCATGACGGGGAAGGCGGCGAAGGCGTTGCCCATGATCATCGTGAACAAGGCCATGCCGAGGCCGAAGACGAGCACGGTGAGGAAGATGCTGCCTTCCGGGATGACGGTGCGGGTGAAGTCGCCGATGATCGTGCCGACGCCGGCGGCGGCGAAGACGACGCCCAAGGCGGCGAGCATTTGCGGCAGCACCGCGGCCCAGCCGATCGCGTCGATCAGACGGCGGCCTTCCTGGAGCGGCGCGGCCGGGGCCGGCCTGAGCCAGGCCATGATCACGCCGAGCGCGAGCAGTGCGCCGAGACAGAGGAAGATGTAGGTGTCGCGCCGTTCTTCGATCCAGCCCCAGCTCGAGAGGTCGGTGTAATTGTAGGCGAGCGTGCCGATCAGGGCAGTGGCCGGGATGATCAGGGCCGGCAGGAACAGCTTGTTGCCGAGCTGGTAGGAGAGGGTCAGGCGCTCGCCCTCGGTCGTGGTCGGCGGCGCGGAGCGGCCGATGAAGCCGAAGCCGGCGAGGCCGGCGAGCGCCAGCACCAGCAGGCCGTTGATGAAATTGCCGAGCGCTTCGCCGGCCAAGGAGAGGCCGGGGAGATTGAGCGCCGGCAGATGCGCGAAGGCGCTGCCGAACAGCAGGCTCGTCGCCATCAGCCCCCAGAAGGCGGCATTGCCGAAACGCTTCTTGTTGGAGCGATCGCCGGCGCTGAAGATCGCGAAGGCGGCGAACATCAGGCCGACCAAAGTATAGGCCCAGTGCATGTTGATCATTTGCGGCGCCTCCGCAGGGTGCGGTCGAAGCGCAGCAGCCGCCAGCCGTGGATCAGCAAGGCGGCGATCGCGGTCGGGATCGCCCAGATGGCGAGGTCGAGCGGACGCAGGTCGATGCCGTAGGTGGCGAGCGTGGCCTGGATCAGGACGATCGAGCCGATCGCGATGAAGATGTCCTCGCCGAAGAACAGGCCGACATTGTCGGTCGCGGCGGAATAGGCCTTCACCTTCTCGCGGCTCTCCTCGTCGATCTCGCGATGCTGCTGGTCGGCGGCGGCGAGCGCCATCGGCGCGACCAGGGGACGGACGGTCTGCGGATGGCCGGCGATCGAGGTGAGGCCGAGCGCCGCGGTCGCCTGGCGGAGCATCAAATAGAGGAGCAGCAGCCGGCCGGCGGTCGCCGCCTTGATCGACTTGATCGCGGTCGAGGCGCGCTGCTGCAGGCCGTAGCGTTCGAGCAGGCCGATCACCGGCAGCACGATCCAGACGATCGCGATGATGCGATTGTCGTTGAACGCCTTGCCGAGGAGGGAGACGACCTCGATCGGGTTCCTGCCGGCGAACAGGCCGGTGGCGAGCGCGGCGACGGTGACGACCAGCATCGGATTGAGCCGCAGCGCGAAGCCGAGGACGACGATGACGATGCCGAGCAAAGGGAGGTAGTAGAGAAGGTCGGTCATTTGGTGGTTCCTCCCCATCGCAAGATGGGGAGGGGGACCAGCCGCAGGCTGGTGGAGGGGTAACTCTTGGTCCCGGTCCCGGGCCTCACAT
>JAYRLF010000319.1:0-5067 GCA_041905385.1 Allosphingosinicella sp. | reverse complement strand
TCCTCGCCTGGACGCCAGCGATAGTCGGCATAGAATTTGACGACGTCGGCGCCGCCGCCGATCTGGCGGCGGGTCGCCGTGACCAGCGCCGGTCCGTCGGCTTCCTCGGCGCCGAGCAGGGCCGCATCGGCCTGCGCGGTGCGCGGCGCATAGCTGTTGGTCGCGACCAGCGCCCGGGTCGCGACCAGCAGTCGCGGCCCCGGCACGATCCCCTGGGCGATCGCATCGCGCAGCCCGACGTCGGCATAGCCCGCCCCCTCGGTCCCGAGATCGCGAACGGTGGTGAAGCCGGCCATCAACGTCGTCCGCGCCTGCGCCACCGCCCGTGCCGTGCGCAGCGCCAGCGGCTCGAGCAGCACCTGATCGTCCCAGCTCGTCTCATCATAGGGATGGAGGAAGAGATGGGCATGGCCCTCGATCAGGCCCGGCATCAGCGTCATGCCGGGCAGGTCGATCACCCGCGCATCGGCCGGCGCATCGACATCGGCGCCGACCGCGGCGATCCGGTCGCCGCGCACCAGCACCTGCCAGCCTTCGTGCGGCGCCGCATTGACCCCGTCGAACACCCGCGCCGGGCGGAGCAGGACCGTCTCCTGAGCGATCGACGGACCTGCCCAGATCAGCAGCAGCAAGGCGAGCAGGAAACGCATGATTCTGCCCTTCGAAAGTGGCCGGTCCGGGTCTATAGCGCGCGGCATCCGCCCGCGGGAGGGAGTCGAAAATGGAAGACGCTGGAACGGCGCTGCTGCTCGCGCGGGCGCAGTTCGCGTTCACGATCTCCTTCCATTTCATCTTCCCCTCCTTCTCGATCGGCCTCGCCTCCTATCTCGCCGTGCTCGAAGGGCTCTGGCTGAAGACCGGCAGCGACCGCTATCTCAACCTGTTCCGCTACTGGCTGAAGATCTTCGCGCTCACCTTCGCGATGGGCGTCGTCTCGGGCATCGTCATGTCCTACCAGTTCGGCACCAACTGGTCGGTCTTCTCCGACCGGGCCGGGCCGATCATCGGCCCGCTCATGGCCTATGAGGTGCTGACCGCCTTCTTCCTCGAAGCGGGCTTCCTCGGCGTGATGCTGTTCGGCATGGGGCGGGTGGGCAAGGGCCTGCATTTCGCCGCCACCCTGATGGTCGCGATCGGCACTTTCATCTCGGCCTTCTGGATCCTGTCGGTGAACAGCTGGATGCAGACGCCGACCGGCTGGGCGCTGAACGACGTCGGCCAGTTCGTGCCGGCCGGCAGCTGGCTCGACATCATCTTCAATCCGAGCTTTCCCTATCGGCTCGTCCACACCGTCCTCGCCGCTTATCTGACCACCGCCTTGGTGGTGGGGGGCGTCGGCGCCTGGCACCTGCTCAAGCGCCGCGACACGCCCGAGGTGCGGACGATGTTCTCGATGGCGATGTGGATGCTTGCTTTGGTCGCGCCGATCCAGATCTTCGTCGGCGATCAGCACGGGCTCAACACGCTCGAGCACCAGCCGGCCAAGATCATGGCGCTGGAGGGTCACTTCCGGAGCCACGACCATGGCGCGCCGCTGATCCTGGTCGGCTGGCCCGACGACGACGCGCAGACCGTCCATTATGCGGTCGAGATCCCGCGGCTCGGCTCGCTGCTGCTGAAACACGATCCGGACGCGCCGCTGGCCGGCCTCGACACGATTCCGCGCGACCAGCATCCGCCCGCCGCGATCATCTTCTGGTCGTTCCGGATCATGGTCGGCATCGGCTTCCTGATGTTCGCCCTCGGCCTGTGGAGCCTGCTCGCCAGGCTGCGCGGCAAGCTGCACGATTGGCGCTGGCTGCACCTTATGGCCCTGTTCATGGGGCCGATGGGCTTCGTCGCCGTGATCTGCGGCTGGGTGACGACCGAGGTCGGCCGCCAGCCCTGGGTGATCTACGGCCTGCTGCGCACCCGAGACGCGGTCTCGCCGATCGCCGCGCCGGGCGTGACCGGCTCGCTGATCGCATTCGTCATCGTCTATTTCGCGGTGTTCGCGGCCGGCACCTGGTACATATTGCGGCTGATGTCCGCCGCTCCCGCCGCCGGCGAGCCCGAGCCCGCCCATCTGCCGATCCGCAGCGCCGGCATCACTCCCGCGCCGGCGATCGATCGGGATGGTGAGGAGCCGCGCTGATGGACCTCACCGTCACATGGGCCATCCTCATCGCCTTCGCGATCGCCATGTATGTCGTGATGGACGGGTTCGATCTCGGCATCGGCATCCTCTTCCCCTTGTTCAAGGTCGGGCGCGAACGCGACCAGGCGATGAACACGATCGCGCCGGTCTGGGACGGCAACGAGACCTGGCTGGTGCTCGGCGGCGGCGGCCTGCTTGCCGCCTTTCCGCTCGCTTATGCGATCATCCTGCCGGCGCTCTACGCGCCGCTGACCGCGATGCTGCTCGGCCTGATCTTTCGTGGCGTCGCCTTCGAGTTCCGCTGGCGCGACCCGCGCCACCGCAAGATCTGGGATGCCGCCTTCTGCCTCGGCTCGCTGGCCGCGACCTTCGCCCAGGGCATCACGCTCGGCGCCCTGCTCCAGGGGATCACCATCGAAGGCCGCGCTTATGCCGGCGGCTGGTGGGAATGGCTGACTCCGTTCAGCCTGCTGACCGGCCTCAGCCTGGTCGTGGCTTATGCCTTGCTCGGCGCCGGCTGGCTGATCTGGAAGGCGAGCGGCGGCCTCAACGCCGACGCGCGCCGCTTCGCGACCTGGCTGCTGCCCGCCTTCCTGCTGGTGGTCGGCGCGGTTAGCCTGGCGACGCCCTTCCTCGAGGCGCAATATCACAATCGCTGGTTCGAATGGCCGGGCCTGCTCTTCACGATGATGATGCCGATCGCTTTCGGCCTCGTCGCTTTGCTCGCGTGGCACGGCATCCGCCGCGGCGCCGATCATCTGCCCTTCGCCGCCTCGCTCGGCCTGTTCGCCCTCACCCTGGCCGGGCTCGCCATCTCGATCTGGCCCGACGTCATTCCCGGGCGGGTGACGATCTGGCAGGCCGCCGCGCCGCCGCAGAGCCAGCTTTTCATGCTGGTCGGCGCGCTCGTGCTGGTGCCGCTGATCCTCGCCTACACCGCCTGGTCCTATTGGGTGTTCCGCGGCAAGGTCGGGGAGGAAGGCTATCATTAGGCTGCGCCAAGTGGGCTGGTTCATCGGGCTTTGGGCGGCCGGCGTCGCGACGGTCGGCGCTCTGTCCTATTTGCTGCGCCTGTGGATCCACTAGGCTTGGTCTCGCGCCGCTCGATCACCGTCGCTGCTTTGTCGACCATCGTCGAATGGTATGATTTCACCCTCTACATCTATTTCGCGACCGTGCTGTCGCGGGTCTTTTTCGGCGGCGGCGAAGCCTCGCTGATCGCGGCATTGGGCGGCTTCGCCGTCGCCTATCTGATGCGGCCGGTCGGCGCGATCGTCTTCGGCCATATCGGCGATCGCCGCGGCCGCCAGCCGATGCTGATGCTGTCCATGGCGCTGATGTCGGCGGCGATGCTGCTGACCGCCTTGCTGCCGACCGCGGCGCAGATCGGTCCGGCGGCCGCCTGGCTGCTCCTGCTGCTGCGCTGCGTGATGGGTTTCTCGGTCGGCGGCGAATATACCGGCGTCGTCGCCTATCTGCTCGAAGGCGCCCGGCCGGAGCGGCGCGGCCTGATCGCTTCGCTGGCCGCCGCCTCGAGCGAGATCGGCGCTTTGCTCGCCGTCGCCGTCTCGGCGCTGACCGTCAGCCTGACCTCGGCCGGGCAGCTCGAAAGCTGGGGTTGGCGGATTCCCTTCCTGGTCGGCGCCCTGCTCGCCGGCGCCGTCTGGATCGCCCGCTCGACGATGGAGGAATCGCCGGATTTCGAGCGCCAGCGCAGCGAAGGCACCATCCCGCGCAATCCGCTCGGCCACGCCTTGGTCGTGCAGCGCGCCGGCGTGGCGCGCGCCTTCGCGATCTCGGCCTTGGGCTCGATCACTTATTATGTCGGCATCACCTATGTGCCGGCCTTCCTCACCTCCGTAGCGGCCATGTCGGAAGCGGAGTCCCTCTGGCTGTCGACGCTGGCCGCAGTGGCGGTGATCCTGGTCACGCCGATCGTCGGTCTGTTTTCCGACCGGGTCGGGCGCAAGCCGGTGCTGGTCGCTCTGGGCCTGCTCAGCGCTGCCCTGCCGATCCTGATGTTCTCCTTCATGGCGAGCGGCGCGTCGGGCCGGGCGCTGCTCGGCGCGGTGGTGCTGGCCGGCGTCGCCGGGGGCGTCAGCGCGGTCGGCGCCGTCGCCACGGCCGAACAGTTTTCGGGCGAGGGCCGGGTCAGCGGCCTCGCCTTCGGCGCGACCGGGGCGACCGTCATCTTCGGCGGCTTCACGCCCTGGCTGGCCCAGTCGCTGATCGGCGCGACCGGATCGCCGGCCGTCCCCGGCCTCATGATCGCCGCGGTCGCGCTCGGCGTCCTGCCCGTCTTCCTCCGGATGCGCGAGACGGCGCCGCGAAAGGCCAGGCTCTAGCCGGCCATCCAGGGCCGCACCCGCCGCTCCAGGCTGGTGATTTGGCTCCCAATCCGGGCCGCCGCGCCAGGCAAGGGACCGCAATCCTCCATTGCCTGCGCCGTCATTTCGCGGCAGCCTGCGGTGGGGGAATTGGGACATGCGCAAGATCGTCCTGCTGCTTGCCGCAATTGCAGCGCCGGCGCCGTCCATGGCGGCGCCGATCGACTGGAGCGCGATCGACCAGCATGTCGCGCGCAGCGCCGAATGCAGCGAGCCCGGCCGGCCGCGCCGCCCGACCGGGGCGCAGGCGCGGTCGGAGGCCTGGGCGGCGGACTTCCTGGGCTGGATGCTGCGGGTCGACCGGACGCGCTGTCCCGGGCTCGCCGCCGCCGCCGCGATCGAGATCGAGATGATCGTCGACCCGCCGGAGCGGGCTGACGTCCCGCTGCCGTTTCTAGAACTGGCCTGGCGGTCGGCGGCCGAGGGGCTCGGCCGGGTTCGCAATCCGACCGTCGCGGAGCGTTATGGGCGGGTTCTCTGGCTGCTCGCCGAGACGCCGCCCTCCTGGCCGGAATGGACCGAGCCGATGCAGCGCCGATGGCT
>JAYRLF010000318.1:0-5070 GCA_041905385.1 Allosphingosinicella sp. | reverse complement strand
CGCGCACCCCCGCCGCGCCGGGCGGGAGCTCGCCGCCGCGACCGCGCGGGTCGGCGTCGCGACCGCCAACCTCTATCCGTCGGTCTCGCTCGGCGGCTCGATCGGCAGCTCGGCGACGTCGCTATCGGGCATCGGCTCCAGCGATTCCTTCCGCTTCAGCATCGGCCCGCTCATTTCCTTCTCGCTGTCCAACCTCACCGTCGGCCGGGCCAGGGTGGCGCAAGCGGAAGCGAATGCCGAGGGCGCGCTCGCCAATTTCGAGGGCGCCTGGCTGCGCGCGCTCGAGGAGACGGAGAGCGCGCTCACCCGCTATGCCCGCGAGCTCGACCGACTCGCCGCCTTGCGCCGCGGCCGCGCCCAGAGCGCCGAGGCCGCCCGGGTCGCGCGGCTGCGCTACCAGGCGGGCCGCGAGAGCTTCCAGATCGTGCTCGATGCGGAGCGCGAGATTGCCAATGCCGACGCCGCCGTCGCCCAGTCCGAGGCGACCCTGTCGGACAATCTGGTTTCGCTGTTCCTCGCGCTCGGCGGCGGCTGGCAGGACGCGCCGCCGGTCGAGGCCGCCGGCAGCTGACTCAATCCTTTTCCGGCACGGACTCTGCGAGCAGGAGCCCGGGGTCCGACTGAAGCGCCGAGATCATGCCAGCGAGCTCGTGCTGTCGGAACGGCTTGGTCAGGCGCGGCAGGTCGGCGGTGATCCCTTCCGCCTCGGCATAGCCTGAGATCAGCAGCACAGGCAGGGTGGGCCGCTGGGCACGGATCTGGTCGGCGAGCTCGACCCCGGTCGTGCCGGGCATCAGGTGATCGGTGACGAGCAGCCCGAGATCGATGCCCCCCTCGATCAATGCGATCGCTTCGGCGGCCGAGCTCGCCTCGACCACCTGATAGCCGAGCTCGGTCAGCATGTGGGCGGTCGACGCGCGCGCAAGATTGTCGTCGTCGACGAGCAAAGCCACGCCACAGATTGGCGGCTGCTGCCCATCTGCGTCGGCCGCGCCTTCGGCCGGCTCGACCTCGCCGGTTACCGGCAGCCAAAGATCGATGTTGGTACCCACTCCGACCCTGCTCGAGATGGTGAGCGCGCCACCGAGTTGCGACGCCAGCCCGTGGACCATTGAAAGGCCAAGGCCCGTCCCCTTGCCCACCCCCTTGGTCGAGAAGAAGGGCTCGATCGCGCGGGCCATGGTCGCATCGTCCATCCCGGATCCGGTGTCGGCGACGGACAGGCGGATATAGTCGCCAGGGGGAAGATCGCTGACGTGGACCGGACCGAGTGTCTCGCACGATGCCGTGATCCGAAGCGTGCCGCCGTTCACCATCGCATCACGCGCATTCACGCTCAGATTGAGCAGCGCCATCTCGAGCTGGTTCGGATCGGCCATCGCATTGGGCAGAGAGTCCGGCGTCTCCACCACAACCTTGATTTGCGGGCCGGTCGTGCTCGCGATCAAATGCCCCATGCCGCGCACGAGTCCGGCCACATCCACCGCGCGCGCCTGCAGCGGCTGCCGCCGCGCGAAGGCCAGCAGCCGCTGCACCAGCATCTTCGCGCGCTCGGCGGATTGCAGGGCGCCGTCGATCAGCCGCTGCTCGCGCTCGGATCCGACCTTGTGCCGCTGCAACATGTCGAGACTGCCGATGATCGGCGTCAGCAGATTGTTGAAATCGTGCGCGACGCCCCCGGTCAATTGGCCCATCGCCTCGAGCTTCTGCGATTGGCGCAGCGCCTCCTCGGCATGGCGCCGCTCGGTGATGTCGACAGCCTCCGGCACGATCGCGGTCAGCTTGCCGTTGCGGTCGCGAATCGGCCGCATCCCGAAGTCGAACCAGCGCCAGCCGGCCGGCAGCTTGATCAGCAGCTCCTCGCGGATCATTTCGCCGCCAGCGACCCGTCTGACGGCGTCGCGGATTCGCGGCGGCATGTCGGGCGTTTCGCTGAACCAAGGCGTCTCCCAGAACGGTTTGCCGACGACGTCCCCGAGATTGGCCTGGATTCCGTCGAGGGAGGTCCGGTTCGCGTCGAGCAAGATGCCCGCCGGCGACATCAGGCCCTGATATTGGTAATTGGTCTCGAAGATCGCGCGCAAGCGGGCTTCGCCGGCGCGTAACTCGGCGGTCCGCGCTTCGACCTGGCGCTCGAGCGATCCGGTCATCTGTCTGAGCTCGATCAGCCGCGCGCGCGCATCATATTGGCGCCGACGCCCGCGCAACGCCGCGCGCGCGAGACTGATCAACGTGGTGGGATGAAAGGGGCGTTCGAGGAAGGTCACATTGCCCAAGGTCTCCAGGTGCCGCAGCGCCATCGGGTTGCGCTCGAGGCCGCCCCCGCGGCGGGTAAGCAGCACGAACGGAAAGTCGGACCATTCCGGCTGTGCCTCGATCCAATCATTCAGTCCACGAAGGCTCGCTTCGGCCAGCGCTTCCTCGGTCACCAGCGCGAATCCTGCGCCCGCCTCGAGCTCCGCGATCAGGTTCCCGAGGCCGGCGCAAATCACCGACCGGATTTTGGCCTCGGCCAGCATTTGTGCGGCAACCGCGGCGTCACGACCGCTCGGTGCGAGGATCAGCGCGCGCTCGGAAAATTCGGGGATCACGAGGCCTCGGCTTTGAGCAGGCCATCGTCCTCGCCTGCCAGATGCGGAACGCCACGCAGCACCCCCTGGAACTCATGAAGGGGTTCGCCGACCCGGATTCCCGACGATCCGATCCGATATTCGCGGATCGTCTCCTCATGCGCGCCGGTCCGCTTCTTCACGATCGAGATGGCCCGCCTCACTCTTCCACGCGCCTCGAAATAGCGCAGCAGGATCACCGTGTCGGCCAGATAGGTAATGTCGACGGGCGACTTCATATCGCCGACGAGACCATGCTGTGCGACCGTGAGGAAAGTCGTGACGCCTTTCCGGTTCAGATATTGGAGAAGCTCGTGCATGTGCAGGACGAGCGCGTTCTCCTCGGGCATCGACATCTGGTAACCGTTCAAGCTGTCGATCACCACGGTCCGTGCTCCGTGAACCTCGACGCAGGTGCGGACGCGTTCCGACAACTCGCCTGGGGTGAGCTGCGCGGCATCGACCTGTTCGAGGACCAGCAGACCGCTCTCGACAAGTGCATTGAGGTCTATCCCCAGCTTGCGCGCCCGGCTGGTCAGCAGGCCGAGCTCTTCGTCGAAGACGAACATGGCCGAAGGCTCGCCTCGGTTCGCCGCGCCGGTGATGAAGGTCAGCGCGAGCAGCGATTTGCCGGTGCCCGCCGGACCAAGGATCAGCACGCTCGAGCCCCGGTCGACGCCGCCGTCGAGCAGCTTGTTGATGCCGTCGATTTCGCTGGGCAGCACGTCGCGGTCGAAATCGCCCTTATGCTCGGCTGAGACCAGCCGCGGAAAGACGCGCGCGCCGCCGGTCTCGATCACCATGTCGTGATGACCGCCCCGGAATTTGCGTCCGCGATATTTCATGACCCGCATCCGCCGGCGTTCGGGGCCGTAGTCGCGCGCCATCTCCTCGAGCGCGATCACGCCATGGGCGATGCTGTGGACGGCCTTGTCGGTGGCTTCGCCGGTCAGGTCGTCGAGCATCAGGACGGTCGCGTTTCGCCGCGCGAAATAATGCTTCAAGGCGAGCACCTGGCGCCGGTAGCGCAGCGAGCTCTGGGCGAGCAGGCGGATCTCCGACAGGCTGTCGACCACGACCCGGTCGGGATTGACCCGTTCAAAGGTGGCGAAGATGTCCTTCGTGGTCTCGCCGAGCTCGAGGTCGGATGAATAGAGCAGACTCTGACGCTGCTCGTCGTCGAGCAGGCTTTCAGGCGGCACCAGCTCGAAGATGTCGATATTGTCGAGCGACCAGCCGTGCGAAGCGGCGCTGGCGCGCAGTTCGTCCTCGGTCTCCGATAAGGTGATGTAGAGGCCGCGCTCACCAGCCTCGGCGCCGGCGATCAGGAATTGCAGCGCGACCGTTGTCTTGCCGGTCCCGGGCTGGCCCTCGAGTAGAAATAGCCGGCCCCTGGCCAGGCCCTGCTCACCGAGAACATCGTCCAGTCCATTTATGCCGGTGCTGGCAAATGATTTGATCTTGTCGTGCACGTCGTCTCCTATCGACACGCTGCAACCGAGCACGATCCGTCGGGCAGCTGACGGGTTGAGCCGGATAAATGCGCGACCCCGCGATTCCGTTTCGACTCCGTTGCATTTTCCGGCTCGGGCAGTCCTTAATCTTGCGCGAGGCGTGGCGACGGCCACGGGTTCCGCCGGACGATCATTCGTGAATTCGACACGGCTGGTGGACGGGTTGGTGTGCAGATAGACCACCGAATCTACGGGCAACTCCGATGCCCAGACTGCTCAGCCGCGGATCCGCGCTCCGCCAATCGGCCTTCGCGGCATTGTACAGGGCGCGTGACACGCAGACCCCAGTCGGTCGTCCCGCGGTACGCCGTTCTGGTCGACCAACAAATGCAGATCTCCAGCGCCAACGGCGCACAAACTGACCCAGGTTTGCGGCCCCGCTGTTCCGGCAGACGCGGGAACGGCGCTCGCTAAGGCCGCGGCGAGCGAGAGCAAGGCGGCCGCCCGCTCAGATCGCATTGCTGAAGCGCCCCGGCTGTGCCTGTTGCCGATAGGCGTCGAAGGTCGCTGCGATTGCCCGCGCGTAAGGGAGTGACTCCACCGAGAGCCGAAGCTTGGTACCTTCGATCGCGACGAGGCCGCGGCGACGGAAGGGCTTGAGCCGCCTCAGAACGTCGTCTCGGTTCAGGCCCGCAATGTCGGCCTCGCCACGGCACAACAGCCCTTCGATGATCGCGCCGCGCAGGCGATCGTCCGCATCGCGCAGCACGCCTCGCGACGCCGGCAGCCGGCCGGCGGACACCATCATCCGATACCGGCCGGCATTCTTCTCATTCTGGATCAACCGGTCGGGAAAGCTGCTGATCGCGCTCGCACCGAGGCCGATCAGGATATTGCTTGTATCGTCGGTGAAGCCCTGGAAGTTGCGGCGCAGCGTGCCCGCCTGCGCCGCAAATGCGAGCGGATCGGTCGGGCGCGCGCACTGATCAAAGCCGACCGGCCGATAA
>JAYRLF010000317.1:0-5094 GCA_041905385.1 Allosphingosinicella sp. | reverse complement strand
AGCGTTCGCGGCAGCGAACCTCTAGGAGGCGCGGGGAGGGGTGGCAAGTCAGGTCCGACATCGCTATCTCGCCGCCATGAGCGAAGCCGACCCGATCGTCCCGAGACAGCGCAAGCCCGACTGGATCCGCGTCAAGGCGCCGGTCAGCACCGGCTTCATGCAGACCAAGGCGCTGATGCGCCGCCTCAACCTCGCCACCGTCTGCGAGGAGGCCGCCTGCCCGAATATCGGCGAGTGCTGGACCAAGAAGCACGCGACGGTGATGATCCTGGGCGACACCTGCACCCGGGCCTGCGCCTTCTGCAACGTCAAAACCGGCATGCCGCGCGCGGTCGACCCGCTCGAGCCGGAGCATGTCGCCACCGCCGCCGCAGAGCTCGGCCTCGAGCATATCGTCGTCACCTCGGTCGACCGCGACGACCTGCCCGATGGCGGCGCGATGCAGTTCGTGCGGGTGATCGAGGCGCTGCGCCGGACCACGCCGAAGACGACGATCGAGATCCTGACGCCCGATTTCCGCAACAAGTCCGAAGCCGCGGTCGAGAAGATCATCGCGGCCCGTCCGGACGTCTACAATCACAATCTCGAGACGGTGCCGCGCCTCTATCCGACGATCCGCCCCGGCGCGCGCTATTATGCCTCGCTGCGGCTGCTCGAGAGCGTCAAGCGGCACGATCCGTCGATCTTCACCAAGTCGGGCGTGATGGTCGGGCTCGGCGAGCAACGGCTCGAGGTCCATCAGGTGATGGACGACATGCGCTCGGCCGACGTCGATTTCCTGACCATGGGCCAATATCTCCAGCCGACGCCGCGTCACGCGAAGGTCGAGGAGTTCGTGACGCCGCAGGCGTTCAACGCCTATGCGGCGATCGCGCGCGCCAAGGGCTTCCTGCTGGTCGCCGCGAGCCCGCTGACGCGGTCGAGCTATCATGCGGGCGACGATTTCGAGAAGATGCGCGCGGCGCGAGAGGCGAAGCTGGCCAAGGCCTGAGCGACCGGACCGTCATGCCCCGCCACACCGAAACCCGGAACCTGCCTTACGCGCCCGAGCAATTGTTCGACCTCGTGGCCGATGTCGGCCGCTATCAGGAGTTCATCCCCTGGATCGCGGCGGTGCGGATCCGGTCGAACAGCGAGACCGAGATGATCGCGGACCTGGTCGTCGGCTTCAGCGCGCTGAAGGAGACCTTCACCTCGCGCGTCATCAAGCAGCGGCCCAACGAGATCGAGATCGACTATATCGAGGGCCCGCTCAAATATCTGCACAACAGCTGGAAATTCCGGCCCGACGGAAGGGGCGGCACCGACGTGGATTTCTGCGTCGACTTCGCCTTCCGCAGCCGCATCTTCGAGACCTTGGCGGGCCAGATGTTCGACCGGGCGCTGCGGCGGATGATCGGCGCGTTCGAGGCCCGCGCCCATCAGCTCTACGGTGATTCGGACTCCGGCAGCAGCAGCTCGAGCGCGCAGAGCGCCGCCTGAAGGCGGACCCCGGCGCGGCCGAGGTCGCCGAATTCCTGCTTGTCCGCGACCATGTCGGCCTTGGTGCCGCCTTTCTCGGCCAGCGCGAACACGACCGTGCCGACGGGTTTGTTCTCGGAGCCGCCGCCCGGACCGGCAATGCCGGTGATCGCGACCGCGACGTCGGCGCCGGTCCTGGCGATCGTGCCCTGGGCCATCGCCCAGGCGCAGGCGATCGAGACGCTGCCGAACGTCTCGATCACGTCGAGGCTGACGCCGAGCAGCGCCTGCTTGGCCTCGTTCGAATAGGTGACGAAGCCGGCGTCGAAGACGTCGGAGCTGCCGGCAATCTCGGTCAATGCCGCCGAGACCAGCCCGCCGGTACAGCTTTCGGCGACTGCGATGCGCCGGCCGGCCGCGCGATTGGCCTCGATCACCCGCCGGGCGAGATCGACCAGGGGAATGGGCAGGGTGAATTCGCCTGGGTCGGTCATCGATCCTCCGGAAGCTCGACATTGGCAATGGCCTGCGCCGCAATGCCCTCCTTGCGGCCGGTGAAGCCGAGCCGTTCGGTCGTCGTCGCCTTGACGCTGACCCGGGCCGGCGCGAGCCGGAGCAACTGGCCGATGCGGTCGCGCATCGCCGCCCGGTGCGGGCCGATCCGCGGCGCCTCGCAGATGATCGTCACGTCGCAATGGACGATCCGCCCCCCGGCTTGTTCCACCAGGTCGCGGGCATGTTCGAGGAACAGGGAGGAGGGCGCGCCGCGCCATTGCGGGTCGCTCGGCGGGAAATGATCGCCAATGTCGCCGGCGCCGACCGTGCCGAGCAATGCGTCGGTCAGCGCGTGGAGAGCCACGTCGGCGTCGCTATGCCCGGACAGCCCCCGGTCGTGCGGGATCGCGATGCCGCCCAGCCAGACCTGATCGCCCGGCGCGAAGGCGTGAACGTCGAAGCCGAGGGCGGTTCGAACCGACAGCCGGGCGCAGAGCCAGGCCTCGGCGCGGCGGAAATCCTCGTCGAAGGTCAGCTTCTCGAGTGCGGGGTCGCCGTCGACGATCGCGACCTCGAGACCGGCGGCGCGGGCGACCTGGGCGTCGTCGGTCGCCTCGTCGCCGGCCCAGCCGCGATGGGCGGCGAGGATGTCGCCGAAGCGGAAGGCCTGCGGGGTCTGGACGCGGACGAGCCCGTCGCGCGCGACGGTGTCGCCAAGGCCCGAATCGCGGCGTGCGAGCGTGTCGACGACCGGTAAGGTCGGGACGGCGCCGGGTTCGTCGTCGAGCGCGGCCTGAAGGCGGTCGACCACGGCGGACGGCAGGAATGGCCGGGCCGCGTCGTGGATCAGCACCCGATCCGGAGCGGCCGCGGCGAGCGCTTCGAGCCCGTTCAGCACCGACTGGCGCCGGGTCGCGCCGCCGGCGATCGGGGCGGGGAGGGGGCGGCTGCCGATCGCGTCGCGATAGGCCACTTCCTGGCCCTCGCCGATCACGACCTGGACATGACCGACGCCCGCGGCGCGCAGATGATCGACGGCGTGGCAGAGGGTCGGTTTGCCCGCGAGTTGCCGATATTGCTTTGGAAGCTCGCCGCCGGCGCGGTTGCCGCTGCCCGCCGCCACCACAAGTGCGACCATATTGCCCCTGTCCATGGCGGCGCCTCTACCCCAGCCCAACCTTGTCGACCAGCGGGTTTCACCCTATCTCGCCCCTCCCATGACCCGCCTAGGCCCCATTTCGATCGGTCCGGTCCGCATCGACGCGCCCGTCATTCTGGCGCCGATGACGGGCGTCACCGACATGCCGTTCCGGCGGATCGTCAAATCCTATGGCGTCGGCCTGACCGTCACCGAGATGATCGCCAGCCAGGCGGCGATCCGCGAGTCCCGCCAGTCGATCCAGAAGGCGGCCTGGGATCCGATCGAGGAACCGGTCTCGATGCAGCTCGCCGGCTGCTCGCCGAAAGAGATGGGCGAGGCGGCGAAGCTGAACGAAGACCGCGGCGCCGCGATCATCGACATCAACATGGGCTGCCCGGTCAAGAAGGTGGTCAATGGCGAGGCCGGCTCGGCGCTGATGCGCGACCTCAAGCTCGCCGCCTCGATCGTCGACGCGACGGTGAAGGCGGTGAAGGTCCCGGTCACGCTCAAGATGCGCATGGGCTGGGACCATGACAGCCTGAACGCGCCCGAGCTGGCCCGGATCGCCGAGGACCTCGGCGTGCAGCTAATCACCGTCCACGGCCGTACCCGCTGCCAGATGTACAAGGGCGAGGCCGACTGGGCCTTCATCCGCAAGGTCAAGGACGCCGTCTCGGTGCCGGTGATCGCCAATGGCGACATCAACTCGATCGACGACGCCGAGACCGCGCTCGCGCAATCGGGCGCCGACGGCGTCATGATCGGCCGCGGCGCCTATGGCCGTCCCTGGCTGCCGAAGCAGGTCCTCCACTGGCTGAAGACCGGCGAGCGGCTGCCCGATCCGAGCCTCGAGGAGCAATATGCGGTGATCATCGCCCAATATCAGGCGATGCTCGAGCTCTACGGCCCGGTGATCGGCGTCAATTGCGCCCGCAAGCATATCGGCTGGTACACCAAGGGGCTGCACGGCTCCGCCGAATTCCGCAACGCCTTCAACCAGCAGGCCGATCCGGATCGCGCGCTGGCGATGTTGCGCGAATTCTACGCCCCTTGGCTGACCAAAGCGGCCGCCTGAAGCGACCAAGCCTCCTTGGCGTGCGATGAGCGGCGCCATTCACTGTGTTCTTTTTGCCACATTGTTGTGCTAGGGCATCGCGGTGAACGCGGAAGCTGCGATTCCTCTCGAGTCCCGACCGCGCTGGCGCCGGCAGCTTTCGGTGCTGCTGCGCCGCAAGGGCGTGATCCCGTTGATCGAGGCGATCGCGGTCCTCACCCTGATCGCGACGGTCACCGTGACCTATCTCACCGTCGCCGGTCCGTCCGCGCCGGAGGGGCTGCTGTCCCCGCCGATGGTTGCGAGTCTGCTGGTCGCCAACCTCGTTCCGGCAATGGCCTTGATGGTGCTAGGGGCGCGGCGGGTCGCCTTGCGGCGGGCCGCGCGCAGCCAGGCCGGGGGCAGGGGGCGCCTGCACGTCCGTCTCGTCGCGCTTTTCTCGGTGATTGCGAGCGTGCCGACGATCCTGGTCGTGATCTTCGCCTCGATGCTGTTCCAGAGCGGCGTCCAGTTCTGGTTCTCGGAGCGCGCCCGCACCGTGCTCGAAAGCTCGGGCCGCGTCGCCCAGATCTACGTCCAGGAGAATAAGGAACGGATCACCCGTGAGGTGATTGCCATGGGTGGCGATGTTGTCGCCAATATCAACGAGTTCGGAATCGATTCTCAGACCTTCGGTGAAAGCCTGTTCGACCAGGTCGTGCGCCGTGACCTGAGCGAGGCGGCGATCTTCTCGGTCAGCAACCGGGGTCAGCCGCAGACCTTGGCGATGGTCAATCTCGACAGCCGGCCGGTCGAGCAGAGACTGCCGCCGGCGGTACTGAGCTCGCTGCGCGGCGGCGAGCCGCGGGTCGTGACCGACGCCGGCGACCGGGTCGAGGCGGTGATCAAGCTCGATCCGAGCCAGGAAATCTATCTCTACATCTCGCGCGCGATGAACGAGGCC
>JAYRLF010000316.1:0-5125 GCA_041905385.1 Allosphingosinicella sp. | reverse complement strand
GCCCTCGCCTTCCTCGCCGGCATTGCCGAGCTCGCGCTGGATCGCCTTCAGCTGCTCGTTCAGGTAATATTCGCGCTGGGTCTTCTCCATCTGCCGCTTCACGCGGCTGCGGATCTTCTTCTCGACCTGGAGCACGCCAAGCTCGCCCTCCATGAAGGCGAAGGCCATTTCGAGCCGGCGGATCGGATCGAGCTCGGCGAGCAGCGCCTGCTTGTCCGACACCTTGATGTTGATGTTGGCGGCGACCGCGTCGGCCAGCTTCGAGGCTTCCTCGATCTGGCCGAGCTGGACGGCGGTCTCGGCCGGCAGCTTGCGGTTCAGCTTCGAATAATTCTCGAACTGCTCGACCACCGAGCGCATCAGCGCCTGCGCCTCGGCGCCGGCCGGCTCCTCGGTCTCGATCAGGTCGATCTCCGCGACCAGATGCTGGCCCTCCTGCTTGAGCGAGGTCAGCGAGGCGCGCTGGCGCCCCTCGACCAGAACGCGGACGGTGCCGTCGGGCAGCTTCAGCAGCTGCAGCACGGTCGCGATCACGCCGAGGTCGTAGAGCGCCTCGCGATCGGGATCGTCCTCGGCCGGGTCGAGCTGGGAGACGAGGAAGATGCTCTTGTCCGCCGCCATCGCGCTTTCCAGCGCCGCCACCGATTTGTCGCGGCCCACGAACAGGGGCACGATCATGTGCGGGAAGACGACGATGTCACGCAGCGGCAGGACGGGATAGGATTCGGTCATGGATACTCCGGGCGGAGCCGAAGGGGCTCCTTCCCGCCCTATATGGGACAGCAGGGCTTGCGCATCAATGAAGGGGTTGCGCGCGGATGAAGGAGATGTTCAGCCGCGCTTCAGCCGATCTGGGCCAATTGACCGCCCGGGGGGCGAAGAGTAGGATTTTTCCTGCTCTCGCTTTGGGGAGATTCCGCAAATGTTTCGCGCCCTTACACTTTCCGCGTCGCTGCTCCTGACGTCCGTGGCGCTTCCGCTTCCGGCCGCCGCGCAGGACACTGCCAATCAGCCCGCCGCCGTCGCCAACAGCCGCTGCGACAATCGCGAGCAGCGCCGCCAGCGCGGCCGCGGCATCGGCAGCGTCCTCGGCGGCGCCGCCAGCATGTTCGGCGGCCGGGTCGGCGGCGTCGCCGGCATGATGACCAGCATGCTGCCGGTCGGCGAATTGCTCGGCGAGGCGATCGCCTCGATGCTCGACCGCTGCGAGCAGCAGAAGGCCGCCCAGGCCACCGAGCAGGTCGTCGAGCAGGCCGAGCGCGGCGGCGTCGGCACCACCGTCAATTGGGAGAGCGAGACTCGCCCAGGCGTGCGCGGTTCGTCGACGGTTACTGCCGCGGCCAGCAACACGCCGAACGGTCAGTGCATGACGGTGACCGACATCGTCATCGTCGACGGCGAGGAGACCCGCGCGCCCAAGCAGATGTGTCGCCGGCCGCCATCGACTCGCTACGTCCGGGTCTGAGCGACGCCATGAGCATGTATAAGGGCTTTTCACGAGCGATCGCGACGTGCGCGGCGATGGCCTCAGTCTTGTTTGGCACGGCCGCGCAGGCGCAACAGCGCGATGCCAACAACCCGACCTGCCCGGTCAATCCAAATTGGTCAACTTATCGGGAAATGCGATTCACGGTTCAGGAGGTGAACGGCAGGCGCGTGCTTCTGGCCGAAGGTTTCATCGACGACAACCTGGTCCCACGGCTTCAGGCGGCTCTTCGCGACGAGACCTTTGAGGAAATCTGGTTGCGGTCACCGGGCGGCAACGCCCGCGTTGGCAATCAGGCAGGCCGCCTGATCCGTGCGGACGGGCGGCCTACCCGCATTCCGAGTGGCTGGGCTTGTTTCTCGGCTTGCAATTTCCTGTTCATGGGCGGTGTCGCCCGTTTCGTGGACCCGGGCGGCCAGTTCATCGTCCACATGTTCACGCATACCGGTGATCGCGAGACGATCCGTGCCGAAGTCGCGCAAGGGACCGACAATACGATCGGCCTGATCGGCGAGATCGAGCAGCAGTCGGCGCTACTCGCGACCGAGGACAATGATTTCCTCATCCGGATGGGCGTGTCGCGAAACTTGCTTTCAGACGTCATGTACCGGACCAACGCCGTCGTGCAGGCCAATAATCGCGAGACGCGCCGCTGCCTCACCCAGGCCCAGGTGCGGCAGTACAACGTCCATAACGGCGGCTGAGATTCAGGCTAGCCGGGTCTAGAAACCAAACGGCCGGGATCCGACAGCTCGGATCCGGGCCTTCTTTATTGGTTTCGGTAGCCGCTCAGGCCGCGTCTTCGGCCTTGGCGTAGACCCGCACGGGCTCCTTGCGGCCTTCGACGACGTCCTTGTCGATCATCACCTCGTCGACTCCGTCCATCGACGGCAGGTCGAACATCGTGTCGAGCAGGATATTCTCCATGATCGACCGCAGGCCGCGGGCGCCGGTCTTGCGCTCGATCGCCTTCTTGGCGGTGGCCACCAGCGCGTCGTCCGTATAGGTGAGCTTCACGTCCTCCATGTCGAACAGCTTCTGATACTGTTTGACGAGGGCGTTCTTCGGCTCCTGCAGGATCTTCACCAGCGCCTCGGTGTCGAGATCCTCGAGCGTCGCGATCACCGGCAGGCGGCCGACGAATTCGGGGATCAGGCCGAACTTCAACAGGTCCTCGGGCTCGGTGTGCCTGAGCACCTCGCCGGTGCGGCGCTCGTCCGGCGCGGCGACATGGGCGCCGAAGCCGATCGACTTGCCTTCCATCCGGTCGCCGATGATCTTCTCGAGGCCGGCAAAGGCGCCGCCGCAGATGAACAATATGTTGGTCGTGTCGACCTGGAGGAATTCCTGCTGCGGATGCTTGCGGCCGCCCTGCGGCGGGACGCTCGCGGTGGTGCCTTCCATCAGCTTCAGCAGCGCCTGCTGGACGCCCTCGCCCGACACGTCGCGGGTGATCGAGGGATTGTCAGACTTGCGGCTGATCTTGTCGATCTCGTCGATATAGACGATGCCGCGCTGCGCCCTCTCGACATTATAGTCGCTGGCCTGGAGCAGCTTCAGGATGATGTTCTCGACATCCTCGCCGACATAGCCCGCCTCGGTCAGCGTGGTCGCGTCGGCCATGGTGAAGGGCACGTCGAGGATCCGCGCCAGCGTCTGGGCGAGCAGGGTCTTGCCGCAGCCGGTCGGGCCGACCAGCAGGATGTTCGACTTGGCGAGCTCGACCTCGGCGCCCTTCGCGCCATGAGCGAGCCGCTTGTAATGATTGTGGACCGCGACCGAGAGCACGCGCTTGGCGTGGCTCTGGCCGATCACATAATCGTCGAGCACCTTGCAGATCTCGGCCGGCGTCGGCACGCCGTCGCGCGTCTTGACCAGCGCCGACTTCGTCTCCTCGCGGATGATGTCGTTGCACAGCTCGACGCACTCGTCGCAGATGAACACGGTTGGGCCGGCGATGAGCTTCCTCACCTCGTGCTGGGATTTCCCGCAGAAGGAGCAGTAGAGGGTGCTCTTGCTGTCGCCGCCGCTCAATTTCGTCATACGCGTTCCCGGGGGCTACGGCCCCGTCCTTTCCAGCCGGCTATCCTGACGGCAAATATACACGACCACAATGGTCTAATCGTTAAGCTGTGCCCCGCCTAAACGCTATGCGGCGCTGCGGGCCGCATCGTCGTCGGCCGGAACCGGCCTCTTTTCGAACACCTCGTCGACCAGGCCGAAGGCCTTGGCCTCGTCGGCCGAGAAGAATTTGTCGCGCTCGACATTCTTCTCGATCTCCTCGATCGGCTGGCCGGTATATTTGGCCATCAGCTCGTTCATCCGGTGCCGGATGCGCAAGATTTCCTTGGCCTGGATCTCGATGTCGGAGGCCATGCCCTGGGCGCCGCCTGACGGCTGGTGGATCATGATTCGGGCATTGGTCAGCGCGACGCGCATGCCCGGCTCGCCGGCGGAGAGGAGGAAGGCGCCCATCGAGGCGGCCTGGCCGACGCAGACCGTGCCGACCTTGGGCCGGATGTACTGCATCGTGTCGTGCATCGCCATGCCCGCCGTGACGACTCCGCCCGGCGAGTTGATGTACATGTAGATGTCCTTCTTCGGATTCTCCGACTCCAGATAGAGCAGCTGGGCGGTGACCAGCGTCGCCATATGGTCCTCGACCGGCCCGGTGACGAAGACGATCCGCTCGCGCAGCAGCCGCGAATAGATGTCGAAGCTGCGCTCGCCGCGGTTCGATTGCTCGATGACGATGGGAACGAGGCCGTTGACGATGTCTTCATGGTCCATGGTGGGGGGAGGTCCTGTGGCTTTCGTGGAGTAGACAGGCAACATCGGAGCAAAGCGGCCCCGGTTCAAGCCCTAGGTGAGACGATCGGTTCCAGCCGCTCAGCCGGCGCGATGTCCCGGCGCCGGCAGGCTCAGATAATGGAGCCTCCGGACCTCGCGGCGGCCACGCACGACCGTGTCGAGGATCAGGCCGGCGAAGAAGCTGATCGCGGCCAGCATCATCAGGCCGGTGGCGAGGATCGCGGTCGGAAAGCGCGGCACCAGGCCGGTCTCGATGAAGGTGAAGACGAGCGGAATCGCCAGCACGATCGCGGCCAATGCCAGCAGGAGGCTGACGAAGCCGTAATAAGTGGTCGGACGCTCGATCCGATAGAGCAGCAGGATCGTGTTCATGATCCGCCAGCCGTCGCGATAGGTGCTGAGCTTGGACACCGATCCTTCCGGCCGCGCGCCATAGGCGGTCACCATCTCGCCGACCGGCATGGCGAGCTCGAGCGCGTGGACGCTGATCTCGGTCTCGGTCTCGAATCCCGCCGACAGAGCCGGAAAGCTCTTCACGAAGCGGCGCGAGAAGACCCGGTAGCCGGAGAAGATGTCGGTGAACGAGCGTCCGAACAGCCGCGACAGCAAGCCGGTGAACAGCCGGTTGCCGAGCCGATGGCCGAGCCGATAGGCCTCCTCCACCTCCGACTTGCGGGCGCCGACCACCATGTCGAGCTGCTCGTCGAGCAATTTCGCGACCAGTTGCGGCGCGGCGGCTGCGTCATAGGTCGCGTCGCCGTCGGCCATGACATAGAGGTCGGCCTCGACGTCGGCGAACATCCGCCGGACGACATGGCCCTTGCCCTG
>JAYRLF010000315.1:0-5168 GCA_041905385.1 Allosphingosinicella sp. | reverse complement strand
TCGTATTGGCGTAGAGCGTGGTCTCGCTCGGCGCCGCCGTGCGGACGAAGCCACGGGCGACGATGTCGGACGCGATCCGGCCGACCATCAGCTCGAGCGGACGGCAGCCGACGTCCTGGACCAGGATGCGGGTGGCATTGCCCTGCGGATCGAGCTCGACCGCATAATTGACGTCGATGTTGAAGCGGCGGGCGCTCTGGCCCTCGAAGTCGCATTGGTCGTCTCGCATCAGCCGCTGGACCCGGCCGACCATTTCGCCGTTCGGGATCGCGAGATGTTCGGTGACCAGGCGCGGATAGCTGGTCCAATTGGCTTCGGCGACGTCGATATTCGCCGGAACAGAGGGGCTCATGGCGGCGGCCGCGGCCGCAATCAGGAACATGCTCATCGTCATCACCTTCCCGTCGATCCAAATCCGCCAGCACCGCGCTCGGTTTGGCCGAGCGACTCTACCACGTTGAAATCGGCCCGCAATACCGGGGCCGGAACGAGCTGGGCGATGCGCTCGCCGCGGACCACCTCGAACGGCTCTGCGCCGAGATTGGCGAGGATCACCTTCACCTCGCCGCGATAGTCGGCGTCGATCGTCCCCGGCGTGTTGAGGCAGGTGATGCCATGCTTCAGCGCAAGCCCCGAACGCGGCCGGACCTGGACCTCGAACCCTTCCGGAATGGCGATCGCGAAACCGGTCGCGACCGCGTGGCGGCCGCCCGGCGCGAGCGTCACGCTCTCGGCGGCGACGACGTCCATGCCGGCGGCATGGGCGGTGGCATAAGCGGGGAGGGGAAGGCCCTCACCGTGCGGCAACCGCATCAGCTCGATCTGGATCATCATTCCTCCGCCCCAATCTGTGGTCGAGCGCGTAGCGTCCGGGCCCAAGCGTCGCAAACAGGAATCCGAGGAAGACGAGGATCAGCGCCGGCCACCAGCCGGGAAAGTCCTGCGGCCAATGGACCATCCAGACCGCGACGATGAAGACGAAGGTCGTGATCAGCCCGGCCCAGCGGGTCAGCAGGCCGAGGATGAAGGCGATTCCGCACAGGAACTGCGCCCAGACGCACAAGGGCGCCATCAGCTCGGGCATGATGAAATTGAACTGGGTGAGGAAGCGGACGAACTCGTCCATCCGCGCCGCGCTGAAGATATTGTCCTGGCTCTGGTAGACCAGGAAGGCGCCGGTCACGAGCCGGAGCAGGAGCAGCCCGAGGTCGCCGAAGCGCGCCAGCGGGGTGAGCAGCAGCCAGTCTTTCATTCAGCCCTCCAGTGCGGCTGCAATCCTCTCCGCGAGCCGGCGGGCGACCTCGCTCTTCGGGGCCTTGTCCCAGGTCTCGACCCCGTCGGCGGTGACGAGGTGCACCTGATTGTCATGTCCCCCCATCACGTCGCCCGACACGTCATTGGCGACGATCCAGTCGCACCCCTTGCGCTCCCGCTTCGCCTGCGCGTGGCCGACGACATCGTCGGTTTCCGCCGCAAAGCCGATCAGAAGCTTCGGCCGCCGCGGCGACAAAGCGAGATCGGCGAGAATGTCCGGATTTTCGATGAGCGACAACATTGGCGGTCCGGCCTGGCCCTTCTTGATCTTCGACTGGGCGGCATCGACGCGCCAGTCGGCGACGGCCGCGACCATCACCGCCGTATCGGCCGGCAGCGCCGCCTCGACCGCCGCTTCCATTTCGCGCGCGGTCTCGACGTCGATCCGATCGACGCCCGCCGGTGTCTCCAGGTTCACGGGCCCGGACACCAGGCTCACGCGTGCGCCCAGCGCCGCGAGCGCCTCTGCAATCGCGAAGCCTTGCTTGCCCGACGAACGATTGGCCAGCAGCCGCACCGGATCGATCGGCTCATGGGTCGGTCCGGCGGTGACGACGACATGCTTGCCCGACAACGGCCCGGGCAGGCCCAGCATCTCCTCGATCGCGGCCAGGATCCTCTCGGGCTCGGGCAGCCGGCCCGGCCCATATTCGCCGCAGGCCATCTCGCCTTCGTCGGGCTCGAGCACCCGCACGCCATCGTCACGCAGCCGGGCGATGTTGCGGCGGGTGGCCTCGTGCTGCCACATCCGCACGTTCATCGCCGGGCAGGCGAGCACCCTCTTGTCGGTCGCGAGCAGCAACGTCGTGGCGAGATCGTCGGCGATGCCGGCCGCCATCCGCGCAAGCAGGTCGGCCGTCGCCGGGCAGATGACGACCAGGTCGGCCTCGCGCGACAGCTGGATATGGCCCATCTCGGCCTCGTCCTTGAGGTCCCACAGGCTGGTATGGACCGGCTGCTCGGACAAAGCCGCGAGCGTCATCGCCGTGATGAACTGGGCGCCGCCGTCGGTCAGCACGCAGCGCACGCTGCCGCCCGCCCTGCGGATCAACCGGATCAGCTCGCACGCCTTATAGGCGGCGATGCCGCCGCCGACGATCAGGAGGACCTTCTTGCCCCGCATATCGCCTATCTGGCGATTGCGTTGCCGGAAGTCGAGCCGGCGGGACCGAAGCGGTGGACGGCCGTCCGGAAAAAGGCTTCAGCGGCAAGCTTCGCGTCCTGCGCAAGCCGGACCGGTCGCCCGTCATGGACCTCGCGCGCGATCGCGAATTCTTCTTCGATGAACTGCTCGATCGCGCCCGGCAACGGCGCCGTGCCGAGCTCGCGCGTGATCGCTTTCCGCGCGATCAGATCCGCGGCGATCTTCGCCACCTCCGCCGGCGAGTCGGCCTCCTCGATCAGCGTCGGGAAATGCATCGGCGCGATCCGCGCCTCTGGATGGAGGCGCAGCCAGCGCAGCGCCGCCGCCGGCCGTAGCGCATAGAATATCTTCTTGAGCGCGATCGGCTTGCCGGGCGCGAAATAGGTGCGGTGCTGGTGCTCGCCGAGGTGGAGATAGTGGCGCATGATCCCGTCGCGATGCGCATGGATCTCGGCAAAGGCGCCGAGCGCGGCGCGGAAGTCCGGATCGGCGTCGTAGAGGATCGGCGACATCAGCCATTCGACGACGACCGCATTGCCCTTGAGCAGCAACTTCAGCGCCTTGCCCAGGTCCCAGCCGTTGACGTCGAGATCGTCGACCAGCGGCGTCTCGATCACGTCGCGCTTTGGCCAGGGCGTCAGATAATCATCCTCGCCGCGAATGAAGAGAAAGCGGCAATCATAGTCGCTGTCCGGCGAAGGGAATCCCCACGCCCGGCTGCCGCTTTCGACGGCGAGCGGGATCGTCACGGTCCCGTCGGACTGGATTTCCGCCAGCCGTCCGTCGATCGCGGCAACCGCGCGCGCATCGAACGTCGTCGGAATGGCGCGCAGCCGCATATTTCAGGTCAGCAGCAGGACAGCCGCTGCGCCGGCACCGGCCCCCAGCAGGCCGATCACCGCGTAACGCAGCCAGCCGAGCGGTCGGATGACGACCACGTCCGGCAGCGGCGGATCGGGTGGGGCGGCGCCGGGCGGTGGGTAGTAATAGTCGATCCGTCGGATCAGGTCCGGCAGCTTGCGGATCAGCCTCACGGTGCGAACGATCTCGTCGGCGACCCGCGTCTCCGGGCCGAGCTCGGTCCGCGCCCATTCGCTGAGGAAGGGCTCGGCCGTCTCCCACATGTTGATGTCGGGATCGAGGAAGGTCGCGACGCCTTCCTCCATCACCATCGTCTTCTGCAGCAGCAGCAGATGCGGCTGGGTCTGCATGTCGAAGTCGCGGGTGATCTTGAACAGGCCGTCGAGCATCTTGCCGATCGAGATCTCCTTGACCGGCAGCCCCCGGATCGGCTCGCCGACGGCGCGCAGCGCGGTCGCGAACTCGTCGATATTGTGATGGCCGGGCACATATTGCGCCTCGAAATGGATTTCGGCGACGCGCCGGTAATTTGCAGTGATCAGCCCGTAGAGGATCTCGGCGAGCCAGATCCGCGCCTGCCGGTCGATCCGGCCCATGATGCCGAAATCGATCGCCGCCAACCGGCCGTCGGGCAGCGCGAACAGATTGCCCTGGTGAAGATCGGCGTGGAAGAAGCCGTCGACCACCGCCTGGCGCAGGAAGGCTCGGACCAAAGTCGCGGCCAGCGCCTTGAGGTCGTGGCCGGCGGCGATCAGCGCGTTGCGGTCGTTGAGCTTGATGCCGTCGATCCACTCCAGCGTCATCACCCGCCGGCTGGTGCGCGCCCAGTCGATCTCGGGGACGAAGAAGCCGCTTTCGGCCTGCAGATTGGCGCGAAGCTCCGAGGCGGACGCCGCCTCCAGCCTCAGGTCGAGCTCGCGATGCGTCCAGCGGCGGAAGGTGGCGACGACCTGCCGTGGCCGCAGCCGCGCGACTTCCCCGCCCATCGATTCGACCTGCGCCGCCGCCCATTCATAGGTCTCGATCGCCTTGGCGAAATCCTCCTCGATGTTCGGCCGCAGCACCTTGACCGCGACCAGCCGGCCGTCCGTCGTCGTCGCACGGTGGACCTGGGCGATCGAGGCGGCGCCGACCGGCTCGGGGTCGATCTCGGCGAAGAGCTGCTCGATCGGCCGGTCGAGCCCGAGCTCGATCGCCTTGCGGATCTGCTCGAACGGGGCCGGGGGAAGGCTGTCCTGGAGCAACTGGAGATCGTGCGCCGCCTCCTCGCCGACCAGATCGGGCCTGGTCGCCAGCGCCTGGCCGAACTTGATCGCGGCCGGGCCGATCTCCTGAAAGGCTTCGGAATAGGTCGGCACCTTCGGGATACGCGCACCAAACCGGGCAATCCTTGCGAGCCGCCGGACCGGCGGCGGCGTGTTCGGATCGCGCTCGATGCCGCGCAACGCGCCGTGCCGCGCCAGCACGCGCCCCCATTTGAGCAGCCGCCAGATATGGACGATCGGCTGGGTCATCCGGCTTCGGTCAGATCTTCCAGCCGCTATGGATCGCGACCAGGCCGCCGAGGATCGGATCGGCCTTCACATTGGCGAAGCCGGCCCGCCCGATCATCGCCGCGAAGGCCGGCATGTCCGGGAAGCGCTCGATCGATTGGATCAGGTAGCGATAGCTCTCCTCGTCGCCGGCGACGGCCTTGCCGATCCTGGGCACGATCCGGCGCGAGTAGTTCTCGTACAGGGTCGCGAAGCCGGGCCAGCGCGTCTGCGAGAATTCGAGGCAGAAGAAGCGGCCGCCTGTCTTGAGCACGCGATGCGCCTCGGCGAGCGCGGCCGGGATGTCGGTCACGTTC
>JAYRLF010000002.1:31055-41026 GCA_041905385.1 Allosphingosinicella sp. | reverse complement strand
TGATCGCCGAGGGCGTGATCATGTCGCTGACCGTCCAGGCCGGTCCGTCATGCTCGAGCGAGACCGGCGGCCAGAACAGGCCAAGACGGGCAGAAAAGCGGGTGCGGCCGCGCGGCACTGGCCGCCAGCCGACATAGGCCTCGATCAGGTCGACCGGCAGGTCCTGCTCATCCTGCCAGGCGATCGATGCCGTTCCTTCGAAATTCCAGCTGATCGGGCCGTGCCAGACCAAGGCGGCGGTCGCGGGAAGCGCATCGATTTCGGCGCCCTGCCCCTCCGCGCCGAAGCGCGAGCGGCCGAAGCCGCCGTCGGTCCAGCTGCGCTCGCCATTGGCGGCGACCAATCGGACATCGCCGACGAAGCTGAGATTTGCGGGGAGGTCGAAAGCGGGGCGCGCCTCGTGCTGCGGGTCGGCCGCGGTGTCCTCGGCCGCGGCTTCGACCGGCAGCTCCTCGTCCAGCGGCACGTCCGAGACCGTCTGGGCCGCGAGCGGCGTCGCGCCGGCGAACACCAGCGACGCGCCGATCAGGGCGCCAAAGCGAGCAAGCCGGCGGCGGACGTCGGACATCGCCGCATCTTGCGCCGCTTGTGGTTAATTTCGCGTTTTCTGAGAGATAGGGGTAGTCCCGAATCAGTCGTAGGCGCGGCAGAGCCAGGCATCGACCGCGAACCGGCTGTCCTCGAACCGGCCGCTCGGGCAACGGATCGTCCGGACCTCGTGCACCGCCCAGGACGGGAAGATCACCAGGCTGTTCTGCTCGGGCTCGAGATCGACATGATCATCCGGCCCCTAGCCGCAGCTGCCCGCCCGAGAAAGCCTTGGGCTCGCGGTAGAAATAGAAGACCCCGCTGAGCAGCCGATCATGCCGGCCGCTGCTGTCGCCGCCGAGCCGCTCGCGACCCGGGCCGGTCGGAATGTCGCTATGGGCATTGAAATGGGCGCCGTCATTGTGGGCGACGATCTCCAGCTCGACATGGTCGATGTCGAACGGGCGCGTGCCGGCCTTGCGGAACAAATCGTCCGCCATGGCGCGCAGCTTGTCCTCGAACAGCCGGCCGTAAGGGCCGAGATCGCTCAGCTGCTCGGACCGGCGGCGGCTAGGATCGACGATCTTGCCGGCGAGCTGCGAGGGCTTGAAGCGCTCTCGGCTGGAAAGCGCATAATCGAGCAGGCCCGCCAGCTCGTCCGGCGACAGGAAATCGCGATATTGATGATGAGGCGGGATCGGCGCTTTGTATGGCTGCGAAGACATGAAGGTGGATTAGCGCCGACGGCGGGGCCCGTCACCCGAAAGGCGGCTTATCTCATCAGCACCAGCTCTTCCGACATGGTCGGATGCAGGGCGACCGTCTCGTCGAACTGCTTCTTGGTGAGCCCGGCCTTCACCGCGACCGCGGCCGCCTGGAGGATCTCCGGCGCGTCGGGGCCGATCATGTGGATGCCGACAACCTGCTCGGTCTGCTCGTCGACGATCATCTTGTAGAGCGCGCGTTCGTTGCGGCCGGCGAGGACGTTCTTCATCGGCCGGAAGTCGGCGACATAGGTCTTGTAGCTGCCGAGCTTGTCGCGCGCCTGGCTCTCGGTCATGCCGACGCCGGCGATCGGCGGATGGCTGAACACGGCCGAGGGGATGTTGGCATAATCGACCCGGATCGGGTTGTTGCCGAACAGGGTCTCGGCAAAGGCATGGCCTTCGCGGATCGCGACCGGGGTCAGCTGGACCCGATCGGTGACGTCGCCGATCGCATAGATGCTGGGCACGCTGGTCTGATTGTCCTCGTCGACCAGGATCGCGCCATTCTTGCCGAGCTCGACGCCGACCTGCTCGAGCCCCAGCCCTTCGCTGTTCGGCGCGCGGCCGACCGCCCAGAGCAAAAGGTCGGCCTGGATCGGATCCTGGCCGCCGAGCTTGATGGCGAGGCTGCCATCCTCATTCTTCTCGATCTTCTCGAACGGCGCGTTGAACTTGAACTCGATGCCCTTGGTCAGCGAGATCTGCAGCAGCCGGTCGCGGATCTGCTCGTCATAATGGCGCAGGATCAAATCGCCGCGATTGACCAGGGTCACGTGGCAGCTGAATTCGTGGAAGATGCCGGCAAATTCGTTGGCGATATAGCCGCCACCGGCGATGACGACGCGGCGCGGCATCGTCTCGAGATGGAAGACCTCGTTCGAGGTGATGCCGAGCTCCGCACCGGGCACGTCCGGGACGACCGGGCGGGCGCCGGTCGCGATCAGGATCGTGCCGGCGCTGTAGCGGGCGCCGTCGGCCCCCTCGACCTCGTGCGGGCCGGTGATGGTGACCCGCTGCGCGATCAGCTCGACCTCGTGCCGGTCGAGAATGTCTGTGTAGATGCCTTCGAGCCGCTCGACCTCGCCGAGGACATTGTCGCGCAAGGTCGCCCAGTCGAAGTCGCAGCTGCCGACCTTCCAGCCGAAGCGGCGCGCATCCTGCAAATCCTCGGCGAAATGGGCGCCGTAGACGAGCAGCTTCTTGGGGACGCAGCCCCGGATCACGCAGGTGCCGCCGACGCGAAATTCTTCGGCAATAGCGACCCTGGCACCATGCGCGGCCGAGACGCGGGCGGCGCGGACGCCGCCGGAGCCGGCGCCGATCACGATCAGGTCATAGTCGTAGCTTTTTGTCATGGACGGCGCTCCAGCCAGATCGCCTGCCCGGCGAAATCGGCGGTGATGATGAAATGGCGCAGCACCGAAGTGCCGAGGTTGACGTCTGAGGCCGACGATCCGGGATCGATCGCCGCCGGCAGGTCGCGGAACTCGCGGCCGGCGACGGTAAGGCTGCGCAGGCGGACGATGTCGCGCTGAAGGGCGCCCCCGAGGCCGCCGCCCTGGCGCCGCTCGACGACCCGCTCGGGAGCGTTGAGCCCGATGCGGGCGGCATAGGCGCTTCCGATCAGAACCTCGCTGCCATTGCCGAGATCGAAGACCGCCTCGACCGGAGTGCCGCCCTCGATCGAGGCCGAGATCGCCGGAATGCCGCGGCGATTGGTCATCGGCAGTCGAACGCCGGCCGGCGACGCGTCGGCGGCGACGCGGTCGATCGATCCGCCAATCATATCGATCCGCAACCGTTCGCGATCGAACATGTCGCGGCCGACGATGAGGTCGACATTACGGCCGATCAGGCGCTGAGAGACTTCGCCGAGGTCGATGATGCCGGTGCGAAAGCTGTGGGTGGCGAAGCCGAGATCGATCCGGACATCGTCCGCGAAGCTGGCCTGCATCGCCGCGGCGCCGGAGCCATGCGCGGTCGCGCTGCCCTGGCCCTGCAGGCCGAGCCGGCGCGCGAAGTCATCGTCGAGGATGGTCATCTCGGCACCGGAATCGAGCAGGGCCGTGGTCGAGACGCCGTTGACTGTGACTGGAATGAACAGCCGGTTGTTGAACAGCTCGAGCGGCGCGGCCGATGCCGCCTGCGGCAGCACGACGACTGCAATCAGGGCAAGGCTGGCAAGGAACCACATCAAGCTTCTCCGAACACGCGCCGGATCAATGACATGGTCGACGGGTCGAAATCCAATGCGCTCTGGTCATCGAGTCGTTTCGCCATTTCCTTGCCGAGCTCGACACCGAACTGGTCGAACGGATTGATGCCGAGCAGCACCGCATTGGCGAAGGTGCGATGCTCGTAGAAGGCGATCAGCGCGCCGAGACTGTAGGCGTCGAGCCGGTCGACCAGGATCGTCGTCGACGGCCGATCGCCCGGATAGGATCGGTGCGGATCCTCGCTCGCGCGGCCCGCCATCAGCGCCGCCCCTTGCGCGAAGCAATTGGCGAGCAATTGGCGGTGATGCTCCGGATCGAGACTGTCGCCGGCCTCGGCCACGGCGACGAACTCGACCGGGACGAGATGGGTTCCCTGGTGGAGCAGCTGGAACACGGCGTGCTGGGCGTCGGTGCCGATGCCGCCCCAGGTGATCGGCGCGCTGGCGCGGCCGACCGGCGCGCCGTCGATCCGCACGCTCTTGCCGTTCGATTCCATCTCGAGCTGCTGGAGATAGGCCGGCAGCAGCCGCAGCCGTTCGTCATAGGCGAAGACGGCGCGGGTCTCGGCGCCGCGGACATTGGCATAATAACGGTCGACGAAGGCGGCGAGCAAAGGCGCGTTCCGCTCCGGCGGCGCCAGCCGGAAATGGCGGTCCATCGCCGCCGCGCCCTCGAGCAGATTTTCGAACGCCTCCCAGCCGAGCGCCAGGGCAGCCGGAAAGCCGATCGACGACCACAGCGAATAGCGGCCGCCCACGCTCTCGGAGAAAGGCAGGATCCGGGTCTCGTCGATGCCGAAAGCGATCGCCTTGTCGGGGCTGGCGGTCAGCGCGACGGTGCGGCCGAACGGGTCGGTGACGCCGCCCTGCATCATCCAGTCGATCACCGAGCCGGCGTTCAGCATCGTCTCGGTGGTGGTGAAGGTCTTGGAGGCAATCACCAGCAGGGTTTCGTGCGGATCGAGATCGGCCAGCGCCACCTCGAGCGCGGCGCCGTCGACGTTGGAGACGATGCTGAGATCGAAGCGCAGCTCGCCGCGGCCGAGCGCGTCGACCAGCAGCTCCGGACCGAGCGCAGAGCCGCCGATGCCCACATGGACGACCGACGAGACGGCGCCGAACGCGCCGGCCTCGATCGCGTCGATCAGGGTGCGCTCACGCGCCTGAAGGCGACGCGCGCGGGCGACGCTCTCCGGCGCCCCCTCGCCGCGCTCGGCGCTATGCTCGGCGGGACGGCCTTCGGTGATGTTGACGATCTCGCCCGCGAACAGGGCCTCGCGATGGCCGGCGAGGTCGACCGCCCCGGCCAGGCGCAGAAAGCCGTCGAGCGCGGCCTTGCCGAGGTGGGTCTTCGAGAAATCGAAGTGGAGGCCGGCTTCGTCGAGCGTCAGCCGTTCCAATCGGTCGGCCTCGGCCGCAAAGAGATCGGCGAGCCGCGGGCACTCTCCCCGCTCGAGCTCGGTCCAGATCGCGTCGCTTTCGGTCATCGTCATGTCGGCCCTTTAGGAAGGCAGGCGACGCCTGCCTAGCTTGACCCGAAGCAATTTAGGTGTATGTGCACGCAAATGCACCCCACCATCTGCGCCTGCTCCAAGCTGCGGCGATCCGCGCGGATCGTCACGTCCCTCTACGACGAGGCGCTGGCGCCTTCGGGACTCGGCGTCGCCCAATATGGGCTGCTGCGGATGATCGAGCGGGTCGGGCCCTGCTCGCTGTCGGCGCTGGCCGAAGCGACCGCGCTGGACCGCACCACGCTCAATCGCAACCTGCGGCCGCTCGAGCAGGCCGGCCTCGTGCTCTCGGCCGGCTGCACGGAAGACCATCGCTCGCGGATCGTCCGGATCAGCGACGAAGGCCGGGCCGCGATTCGCGCGGCCGAACCGCAATGGCAGGCGGCCGAAGCGCGGATCGACGCCGTGCTCGGCGCCGACCGCCAAGCCCTGTTCCGGATCCTCGACCGGGTGGAGACCCTGCGCTCATGAAACGACCCTGGATCGTCATCGCCTCTGCGGCCCTGATCGTCACGCTTGCCATGGGCGTGCGCCAGGCCTTCGGCCTGTTCCTGCCGGCGATGAACATCGAGCTCGGCATCGGCCGGGAGAGCTTCGGCCTGGCGATCGCGATCAGCAACCTCGTCTTCGGCCTCGCCCAGCCCTTTGTCGGCGCGCTCGGCGACCGGCACGGCGCCGGCCGCGTCGTCTTCTTCGGCACCCTGCTCTACGTCGCCGGCATGGCCGGCGCGGCCTGGGTCGGCAGCGCGCTCGGCCTCCATCTGACCTTGGGCGTGATGGTCGGGCTCGCGCTCGCGGCGACCACCTTCGTCATCGTGCTCGGCGCGGTCGGGCGGGTCGTCCCCGCGGAACGACGCAGCCTCGCCTTCGGCATCGTCACCTCCGGTGGATCGCTCGGCCAGTTCCTGGTGGTGCCGGCCGCGCAGTTGTTCCTGTCCGAGCTCGGCTATCGCCTCGCCCTGATCGCGCTTGCCGGCCTAGTCGCGCTCTGCGCGGTGCTGGCGATCGGCGTCGCCGGCAAGCCGGCCAGCGCGGCCGTCGACGCGGAGCCGCGCCAGTCGCTGCGCGAAGCGCTCGCCGAGGCCGCGGGCAACCGCTCCTATTGGCTGCTCAATGCGGGGTTCTTCGTCTGCGGCTTCCACGTCGCCTTCATCGCGACCCATTTTCCGGCCTATCTCAACGACAAGGGGCTCGGGCTCGAGATCGGCGCCAGCGCGCTCGCCTTGGTCGGCCTGTTCAACATCTTCGGCTCCTATCTTTTCGGCTTGTCCGGCGATTTCTGGCGCAAGCATTATGTGCTGAGCGGGCTCTATGCGGCGCGCGGCCTGGTGATGATCCTGTTCCTGGCGCTGCCGCTGTCGTCCTTCTCGGCCCTGGCCTTCGCCGCCGCGCTCGGTTTCCTCTGGCTCGGCACGGTCCCGCTCACCAGCGGGCTGGTCGGACAGATTTTCGGCATCCGCTACCTTTCGACCCTCTACGGCATCGTCTTCCTCAGCCATCAGGTCGGCAGCTTCTTCGGCGCCTGGGCGGCCGGCTACGTGTTCGACCGCACCGGAAGCTACGACATGGTCTGGGCGGCGTCGGTCGTTCTGGCCGCCGCGGCCGCGATCGTCCACCTGCCGATCCGGGACAAGCCGGTCGCCCGACTGCAGCCGGCATGAGACGGGCGCTTCCCTGGCTCGCGCCGCTCGCGCTGGCGCCGCTGCTGTTGCTCGGTCTCGATCTGTGGCGCGGCCAGGGCGCGCTGATCTGGCTCGCCGACGCCTTCGCCGCCTGCTTCTAGGCTCGGGATCCGGCTCGCCGCTTGATTAATCGCGGCGGCGACGCGAAATGCCGATCATGGAGAGCGAGACGCCGCAACCGGATCCGGCCGCCGAGAGCGCGACCGCCCCTGCCCCCACTGCGGCCAAGCCGAAGAAGAAGGAGAGCTGGTGGGACACCGCCCGCTTCTTCCTGATCCTGTTCGCCGCGGCCCTGATCTTCCGCAGCTTCATGTTCGCGCCGTTCAGCATCCCGTCCGGGTCGATGCTGCCGAACCTGATGATCGGCGATTATCTGTTCGTGACGAAATGGCCCTATGGCTTCTCGCGCTATTCGGTGCCGTTCGGGATCGCCCAGTTCGACGGGCGGATCTTCGGTAGCCTGCCCGATCGCGGCGACATCGTCGTGTTCCGCTATCCCGGTCGGCGCGACGAGGATTTCGTCAAGCGCGTGATCGGCTTGCCCGGCGACACGATCGAGGTGCGCGACGGCGCCGTGATCCTCAACGGAACTCCGATCCGCCGCCAGCGTATCGCCGACTATGTCATGCCGGTCACGCCCAACAGCCCCTGCCGCATCGTCGGCAGCGACCCCGAGGCCGGCGAGCGGGGCGGCCCGGAGGGCCGTGTCTGCCACTATCCGCGCTACCGCGAGACCCTGCCCGACGGGCGCAGCTACGACACGCTCGACCAGGGCAACAACACGCCTGGCGACGATTTCGGCCCGATCGTCGTCCCCGAAGGCCAATTGTTCGTGATGGGCGACAATCGCGACGACAGCTATGACAGCCGCTTCGACACCGCCATCAACGGCGTCGGCCTGCTTCCGATCGAGAATCTGCTCGGCGAGGTGCTGATCAATTTCTGGTCGACCGATGGATCGGCCTCATGGATCAAGCCCTGGACCTGGTTCAGCGCCGCGCGCTGGGGCCGGATCGGGCGGACCTATTGATGACGGACACACTTGCCGACCTCGCCGGCTGGATGGAGGAGCAGACCGGCTATCGTCCGCGCGACACCGCGCAGATCGAACTAGCCCTGACCCATGCCAGCAGCAGCGAGGACAATTACGAGCGGCTCGAATTTCTCGGCGACCGCGTGCTCGGCCTCGCCGTCGCGCACTGGCTGTACGAGCTGTTTCCAGAGGAACCCGAGGGAAAGATGTCGCGGCGGCTGAACGCGCTCGTCGCCCGTCCCGTCTGCGCGGCGGTCGCGCGCGCGATCGGCGTGCCGGCGCAGATGCGCCTCGGCAAGCAGGCCCGCGACGACGGCGCCAGCGACAGCGACAATGTGCTCGGCGACGCGGTCGAGGCGCTGATCGGGGCGGTCTATCTCGAAGCCGGATTCGCGGCCGCAGCTGCCGTCGTCCAGCGGCTCTGGGTGCCGCATCTCGGCGAGCAGGAGCGCGCGCCCAAGCATCCCAAGTCGGCGCTGCAGGAATGGGCGGCCGCGAACAACCGCAAGCCGCCGGTCTATGAGATGGTCGGCCGCTCCGGACCGCATCACGCGCCGACCTTCGTCGTCGAGGTCTCAATCAAGGGGGTCGGCGAGGCACGTGCGGAAGGGACGACCAAGCAGGAAGCGGAGACCGAGGCGGCGGTCGCACTGTTGGAGCAGCTGGCCCGTTAGGGTCCGGACCCTAGAGGATCAAAGCGTCACGAGCGGCTCCAGGGTCTCGCCGCGCCGCAGCGCGCGCAGTGGCGCGGTGTCCGAATAGACGATCTCCTCGGCGACGCGGCCATCACGCAGGGTGAATTTGTCGACGCCCCGCCAGGTCACGGTCCGATCTCCCGCCGGCCGGCTGCTTTCCCATTCGACGACGACGACATCGCCGCGCCAGGTCCAGCCGAGCAGCGACCAGACCAGATCCGGCGCCTGCTCCGCCAGCTGCCGGTTCAACCGGCCGATTTCGGAACCGTTGATCGGACGATCCGCATAGGGCCAGTGCAGGACGCCGTCGGCGTGCCACAAAGCTTCGAAGGCGGCGGGATCGCGCGAATGCCAGGCGGCGGCGAAAGCCGCGACGAAGGCCTGGGCGTCGGATTCGGTCATTTCTGCTCTCCTGGTCGGATCGGCAGCGAGGTTCGATCGCCGCCGCGCGCCCGCCACTCCGTTTCTTGCGTTCATCATCTTTTCGGGTGAAGGCGCGCGCATGAACCAGTCAGAGCAGCAGAGCTGCGGCTTCGTCGCCGTGGTCGGCGCGCCCAATGCCGGCAAGTCGACCCTGGTCAACGCGCTTGTCGGGCAGAAGGTCGCGATCGTCACGCCGAAGGCGCAGACGACCCGGACCCGGCTGATGGGGATCGCGATCCACGGCGAGACCCAGATCCTGCTGATCGACACGCCGGGCATATTCGAGCCGAAACGGCGGCTCGACCGGGCGATGGTCGCCGCCGCCTGGGGCAGCGCCCAGCATGCCGACCTGATCGCGCTGGTCGTCGATGCCGAGCGCGGCCTGACCCGCGGTGTCGTCGAGATGATCGACCGCCTCAAGGAGAGGCGGGAACCGAAGATCCTCGTGCTCAACAAGATCGACCTGGTGCGCAAGGACGCGCTGCTGACGCTCGTCGCCGAATTCGGCACGCGGCTCGACGTCGAGTCCGTCTTCATGGTCTCGGCCGCATCGGGCGACGGCGTCGCCGATCTCAAGGCGGCGCTCGCGGCGCGCATGCCCGAAGGCCCCTGGCACTTTCCCGAGGACCAGGTGTCGGATGCGACCGACCGGATGCTCGCAGCCGAGGTGACGCGCGAGCAGCTCTATCATCAGCTCCATGCCGAACTGCCCTATGAGAGCGCGATCGAGACCGAGAAGTTCGAGGAGCGCGCCGACGGATCTGCCGCGATCCACCAGCAGATCCTGGTCGCGCGCGACAGCCAGAAGGCGATCGTGCTCGGCAAGGGCGGAACGCGGATCCGCGCGATCGGCGAGGCCGCGCGCAAGGAGCTCGCCGTCCTGCTCGGCCGCAAGGTCCACCTCTTCCTCCACGTCAAGGTCAACCCGAAATGGGAAGAGGACCGGGGTCTCTACCGGGAGATCGGACTGGATTGGGTGGATTGACGAACTCACACCGCTTCGGAACGAATTTCTCCGATCGGGCCAATCTCGAATATTGACAGTCTACTGAACTTCGGCTGGATTCTGCGTTACGGAGATACGCGAATACTTCGTCCCCTCCGTACACCCCCCTCT
>JAYRLF010000002.1:14687-31045 GCA_041905385.1 Allosphingosinicella sp. | reverse complement strand
GTCCCCACGTTCACCCCCCAGCTGACGGGGCGTCCGGCCCACGTACGCCCGTTTTTTCACGCTCGCCGGGCGCGATTTGTGAATCGCGCCCGGCGATCTGTTTTTGTTGTCGCATCGTATTTTGCGAAAAGCGGTTCCCACTTTTCGCACGATGCTTCACGCGAGCAATTCCTCGACCCAGGCCGGCACCAGCTCCCCGGCACGACCGATCCGGCTTTCATGGAAATGAGTCGAGCCGAGGCTGGGCTCGAGATTGATCTCGAGCGTCCTGGCGCCGCAATAGCGCGCCGTCTGGACGAAGCCGGCCGCCGGATAGACCGCCCCGGACGTCCCGATCGAGACGAACAGGTCCGCCGCCATCAGGGCGCGGTCGATCCGCTCCATTTCATAGGGCATTTCGCCGAACCAGACGATGTCGGGCCGCAGCCGGCCGGCGACACCGCAGCTCGGGCAGGCTGGTCCGTCGCCCAAGCTTTCCTCCCAATGGGCCCGTGCGTCGCAGGCAAGGCACCAGGCCGATTTGAGGGCGCCATGCATGTGCAGCAGCCGGCTTGCGCCGGCACGTCCGTGGAGATCGTCGACATTCTGGGTGACGATCAGCAGCTCGCCCGGCCATTCGGCGTCGAGCCGCGCCAGCGCCGCATGGGCGGCATTGGGCTCGACCGCTTTCAGTCGCGCCCGCCGCGCGTCGTAGAAGGCCTGGACCAGCTCCGGATCGCGATCGAACGCCTCGGGCGTGGCGACGTCCTCGACGCGGTGGCCTTCCCACAGGCCATCGGGACCGCGGAACGTGGCCAGGCCGGATTCGGCGGAAATGCCGGCGCCGGTGAGGATGACGATGTTGCGCACATTGTCTCGAATCATCGTCATCCCCGGACCTGATCGGCAAACGAGCCTTGCCCACGTCAACGTTGAAACGAAAGAATATTTTAGGGCGCCGCACGGATCGAAAAGGCTGCTATCATTGCGGAGCCGTGCCGATGTCGGCGGGCGCGAGGGAGATGTGGCGATGGCGTACAGCTTCGAGATCTACAAGGACAAGGCCGGCGAATTCCGGGTCCGCTTCAAATATAATAGCGAGGTGATGTTCTCGACCGAGGGCTATTCCAGCAAGGCTTCCGCCAAGAATGCGATCGAATCGATCATCAAGAACGGCGCCGGCGCCGAGATCGTCGACAATAGCGACTGACCCGAAGCGGTCCGAACGAGGGAGGACGCTATGAACCTGTTTGATAATCTGGTCGGTCAGACCTCGGGTCTCGACCTGGCTGCGATCGGCGCGCGCTTCGGCCTGACCCCGGAGCAGGTCGAGACGGCGGCGCGTGCGCTGCTGCCGCAGATCGCGGACCCGGCCGTGGACAATGGCGAAGCGGTCGCGACGGTGGCGGCGGGGACCGGTATTGCCCAGACCAGCCTGCAAGCCTTGATTCCGGCGCTGCTCCAGCAAGCGCTGGGCGCCGGCGCCTCCGGAGGCGCCTTCCAATCGATCCTTGCCGGCCTGGGCGCCAATGCGTCGCAGGGCGGCGGGCTCGGCGGACTGGCCGGCGCGCTCGATCGCGACGGCGACGGCAATCCGATTGATGACGTGCTCGGCATGTTCGGCGGCGGCCCCTCGCGCTGAGGCGACTGCGGCGTCCGGATCGTTACGCGCGAATTAAGGAACCGGCTTAGCAAAAATCGTTACGCGTTTGCTAATTTGTAAGTATTCGCAAGTACTCGATTCGGATGCCCCGCCGTCTCTCCCCCAATTTCTGGATCGCCCCGGTCGCCGGCGCGACCTTCTTCGCGCTCTACGCGATCGACCATCTGTCGTCCCGGCAGGTCGAGCCGCGCCCGGTCGAGCAGGGTTCGCAGCCCTCCGATTGCCGCGAGCCGTCGTCTTCCGAGCCCAAGGCCGAAGGGCGCGCGCAGCCCTGCGCTGACGAAGGAAGGTCGCCAGAGGGCTAAGCCCGCCGCGCATGGCCGGACCCGGCAAATATCGCTAAGGAATCCCGATCGATCCGACCGAACGGGGCTGCCGATGAATCCTGCGCTGTTGACGATCGCGCTTGCCGTGGTGGCAGGCGCACTGATCGCGATCCAGGCGCCGACCAATGCGATGCTGAGCCGGCCGCTCGATTCGCCGATCAGCGCGGCCTTCGTCTCCTTCGTGGTCGGCACGATCGTGCTCGGCCTGCTCGCCTGGCTGCTGCCGTCGCGGCCCGATGCAGCTGGCGTGCGCGCTTTGCCCTGGTATGTCTGGCTCGGCGGACTCTATGGCGCCTTCTTCGTCGCCGTCGCGGCCTTCGGCGCGCCGCGGGTCGGTGTCGCCGTGCTGCTGACCGCCGCCATTGCCGGCCAGCTGGCGACGGCGATGGTGCTCGATCATTATGGCATGCTCGGCCTGCCGCGCCAGCCGATCGGGCTCGAGCGAATCCTCGGACTCGTGCTGGTGATCGGCGGCGTCATCCTGGTTCGGCGCGGCTGACGATGCGCGCCGGCTTCCGCGCCGAAATCCTGTCTGTTGCCGAGGATCCGGCCGAGGCCGGCGCGCGCGCGATCCGCTACGAGCCGGACGGCCTGATCGTCGTCGAGGATGGGCTGGTGGTCGCGAGAGGCGCCTGGTCGGCGCTCTCCCCAGACTTTTCCGGTCTCGACGTCACCGCCTTCCCGGGCAGATTGATCGTCCCCGGATTCGTCGATACGCATATCCATTATCCGCAGACCGAGCGGATCGCCTCGCACGGCGCGCAGCTGCTCGAATGGCTCGACCGCCACATCTTTCCGGCGGAGGCCGCCTTCGCCGATCCGGCCCATGCCGCCGACGTCGCCGCCTTCTTCCTCGACGAGTTGCTGCGCAACGGCACGACCAGCGCGCTCGTCTTCGCGACTGTCCACGAGGCGTCGGTCGACGCCCTGTTCGAGGCGGCGCTGGCGCGGCGCATGAGGATCGTCGCCGGCAAGGTGCTGATGGACCTGGGCCCGCCGAACCTGCGCGACGACGTCGCCAGCGGCCGGGCCGCGACCGAGGCGTTGATCGCACGCTGGCGCGGCCGCGGCCGGCTCGGCTATGCGATCACGCCGCGCTTCGCGCTGACCTCGTCCGACGCCCAGCTCGCCGACGCCGGCGCCCTGCTCGACGCCCATCCCGACGCGCTGATGCACACCCATTTGTCCGAAAATGGCGGAGAGATCGCAGCGGTGCGGGAGCGGTTCGCGGACGCGCGCGATTATCTCGATGTATACGACAGTTTCGGGCTGGTCGGGCCGCGGTCGGTCTTCGCCCATTCGATCCATCTGAGCGAGCGAGAGATGGGACGACTCGGCGAAGCGGGCTGCGGCATCGCCTTCTGCCCGACCTCGAACCTGTTCCTCGGATCCGGCCTTTTCGACTTGACGCTGGCCGACCGGCACGGCGTCGGCGTCGGCATCGGCACCGATGTCGGCGCCGGCACCAGCTTCTCGATGCTGGCGACCCAGGGCGAGGCCTATAAGATCTGCCAGATGCGGGGGCAAAGCCTCGACCCGTTCCGCGCCCTGCACCTCGCCACCGCCGGTGGCGCCTGCATCCTCGGCCTCGCCGACCGGATCGGCGCGCTGGAGCCGGGCCAGGAGGCCGATTTCGCGGTGCTCGACGCGGCCGCGACTCCGTTGCTGGCGCGGCGCACCGCCGGCGCGTCGCTGCGCGACCGGCTGTTCGCGCTGCAGGTGCTGGGCGACGATCGGGCCGTAGCGGCGACCTACGTCGCCGGCCAATGCGCCCATTCGAACAAGGCGAAAGCGCCTCAAACCTCATCTTAAGCTCTCTGCGCTAGACGGCCGCGCATGCATGCAGACGCCGCACCATCGTTGCAGCGAGCCCGGCCCGGCCTGTCCTGGGCGCGCGCCGCGCGACTGACCCTGCCGCTGACCATCCTGTCGACGCTGCTGGTCGAGCTGGCCCTGGCCGAACGCAAATATGCGATTTTCGGCGGCGGCTTCGGCCAATCGCAGACGCTCGACACTCCGGTCGAGATCCTCGCCTTCCTGGTCGGGCTCCTCGCCTGCCAGACCCTGTTCCTGACTTTGGTCTATCGCCTGATCCGGTGGCTGCATCGCGGACGCGGCGAATCCGCTGTGTTCCACTTGAACTTCGCCTTCTTCGTCGGCGGCGGCCTGGTCGGCGCGACGGTCGCGAAATATCAGGCGCTCGCTTATTTCAGCGACGCGATGAGCTTCCAGATCGTCCGCAACCTGGGCGGCGGAAGCCTGGTCGACGCCCTTTTGTTCAGCCTGAGCGAGATCGGCCTGGCGGTGATCGGGCTGGCCGGCGCGGCGCTGGCCTATGGCCTGCTCTGGCTGCTGCTGCGCCGCTTCGGACGCAATGCGGCGCCGCTCGCCGACCATTATCGGTTGAGCCGCGGCAAGGCCTTGCTAGCGCTGGCGGCGACGCCTTTGCTGCTGTTCGCGGTCAATCGTGTCGACGACGCGCGTGCCGCGCTCGCCCGGTTCAACGGGCCGCTGCTGGTCGGCTCCCTGCTCCACCAGGCGACCGACGCCGACCGGGACGGCTGGAGCCTCTTCACCCACCCGCTCGACCGCCAGCCGTTCGACGGCAGCCGCCATCCCTATGCGCTCGACATTCCGGACAACGGGATCGACGAGGACGGGCTTGGCGGCGACTTCCGCTTCGCCGAGACCGCTCCGCCGAATGCCCGGCCGGTCATCGCCGGGCGCAAGCGCCATGTCGTGCTGATCGTGCTCGAGAGCACCCGCGCCGACGCGATCGGCCGGAGCATCGATGGCAGGCCGCTGACGCCGGTGCTGGACGCCTTGGCCCGCGGCGGCAGCGCCGCGCCCGAAGCCTATAGTCATGTCGGCTTCACCACCCAGTCGCTGCAGAGCCTGTTCACCGGCGAGCTCGCTCCGGCCGACGACCGCAACTCGCTGATCCGGGATTTCCTCGCCAACGGCTATCGGGTCGGCATTCTTTCCGGCCAGGCCGAGGATTTCGGCAGCACCGCCGATCGGGTCGGCATGCGCCGCGGCGCCTTCTTCGTCGACGCGACCACCAACCGCGACGAGCGCGCCTTCAGCTTCGCGGCGCAAGGGTCGCTGACGATCGACGGGACGGTGCTGTTGCGCGAATTCGACGCCAGGCTCGGCAATCCGGAATCGTGGCAGCAACCCACGTTCCTCTACTTCAACCTGCAATCGGCCCATTTCCCCTATAGCGGGCCGGGCATGCCGCGAATCATCGACGGCGAGCCGATCCCGCGCGGCGAGATCAACGCCGCGAACCGTGACTGGGTGGCGCGCACCTATTGGAACGCGATCGCCAATAACGACCGGCAGATCGGCGCGATCGTCGATCGGCTGCGGCGGCTGGGCGTGCTCGAGGACACTTTGATCGTCGTCACCGCCGACCACGGCGAATCCCTGTTCGACGACGGCTTTCTCGGCCACGGCCACATGCTGAGTCGGGAGCAGACGAGGATTCCCTTCATCCTGTCCGACCCCGGCGTCGCGATCCCGCAGCCGATCGGCCTCGCCGACATGCGCGCGATCATCCTCAACGCCGCCGGAGCGCGGGCGCCGGTGCGCCGGGGACCCGTCTTCCAATATCTCGGCAGCCTCGACCGGCCGGGCTCCATCGGCATGGTCGGCGCGGGCGGCGACTGGACGATCTTCAACCTGTTCAGCGAGGCCGTCTGGACCAGCCACTCGGGCCGCTGGCAGCCTTATGCGCGCCTGCCTGCCGGCGGGGCGGACCGAGGCCGCGCCGACGCCCTGATCGACGAGTGGGCCCGCCAGCGTTGGCTCGCCCGCATGGGCGCACAAGCCGGATAGAGCGACCACCAAAGCCGGCCCCGGCGCGCGGCCACGCGCCGGGGCCTCGGGGAGACCCGCTTACTTCGCGGGCGTGTCGACCGAAACGTCTGCCTTGATGTCGGTCACATCGTCCGCGCCGCCAAAAAGGTTCCCGCCAAAGAGCAGGAACAGGACGACGATCAGCGCGACCAGCAGGACGACCGCGAGCAGAGCGCCGCCTCCGCCGCCGCCATCACTGGTGACGATCACTTCCTTTTCGCGTTCAGCCATCGAGACTCTCCTATACTCGTGCGCCGCCAACGCAGGGGCGGTTGCGGCTGTTCCCATAGCCGCCGCTTGAAGCCGGGGCCGCGCTCGACCATTAGGGTCGGCGAAGGGAGCGGCGCGGCGATGGTGCGGATCGGGATCCTCGGTGTGCGCGGGCGGATGGGCCAGGCGGTCGCGGCCGCGGCGCCGGATGCCGGCGCGACCGTCGCCGGCGGCGTCGACCGGGACGGCTTCGCGCTCAACCACCTAGGCGACCCGTCGGCCCTGGCCGGCGCCTGCGACGTGCTGATCGATTTCTCTTCGCCCGACGCGACGCTCGCCCATGTCGAGGCGGCGGCGGCGGCGGGAACGCCGATCGTGATCGGCACGACCGGGCTCGGCGACGATCACGAGCGGGCGATCGATGCGGCGGCAGCCGCGATCGCCGTGCTGCAGACGGCCAACACCTCGCTCGGGGTCAACCTGCTCGCTTTTCTGGTCGAGGAGGCGGCGCGGCGGCTCGGGCCGGACTGGGATGTCGAGATCGTCGAGATGCACCATCGACACAAAGTCGACGCGCCGTCGGGCACGGCGCTGCTGCTCGGCGCCGCCGCCAATCGCGGCCGCGGCCAGCCCGACGGCGCCGCGCTCAACGAATTTGACCGTTCCGGCGCGCGCAAGCCGGGCGGGATCTATTATGCCTCGCTGCGCGGCGGATCGGTGGCGGGCGATCACATGGTCGTGCTCGCCGGTGAGGGCGAGCGGATCGAGCTCGGCCACCGCGCCGAGAGCCGCGCGATCTTCGCGCAGGGCGCGCTGAAGGCCGCGCTCTGGCTCGCGGGCAAGCCGGCCGGGCGCTACACGATGGCGGACGTGCTCGGCCTTGGATGAGCGGGGGGCCAGCGCCGGAGCCAGGACGGACGAGCCCAGCCTCATCCGCCGGATCGGCCTGTTCGACGCGACCATGCTCGTCATGGGCGGGATCATCGGCGCCGGCATCTTCGTCAATCCGGCCGAGGTCGCGACCCATGTCACCACGCCGACCCTGGTCGTCGGCGTCTGGCTGATCGGCGGGCTGGTCGCGATCGCCGGCGCCTTCGTCTACGCCGAGCTGGCGGCGCGGCGGCCGGAAGTGGGCGGCCAATATGCCTATCTGCGCGACGCCTGGGGGCCGGTGCCGGCTTTCCTCTACGGCTGGTCGCTGCTGCTGGTGATCCAGTCGGGCGGGATGGCGGCGGTGGCGATCACCTTCGCCCGCTATTTCCTCGATCTCACCCATTGGCCGGTCGCCGACGGCGCGGTCGCGGCCGGCGCGCTCGCTTTGCTGACCGTGGTCAACTGCCTCGGCGTGCGCGCCGGCGCGAGCGTTCAAAGCGCGCTGATGGTGTTGAAGATCGGCGTGATCGGCGCGCTGGTGCTGGTCGGGCTCATCTTCGCCGCGCCAGCCGGCGCAGGCCCGACGCCCGCCCCTCCCCCGTCCGGCTCGACGCTGGCGGCGATCCTCGCCGCGATGACGCCCGTGATCTTCTCTTATGGCGGCTGGCAGACGTCGAGCTTCGTCGCCGGCGAGATGCGCAATCCGCGCCGCGACCTCGCCCGCGGCCTGCTGCTCGGGGTCGGCGGCGTCGTCATCCTCTACGCCTCGGTTGCCTTCGTCTGTGTCTGGGTGCTCGGCCCGGAGGGACTGGCGGCGACGCGCACGCCGGCGACCGCGGTGATGAGCCTTGCGCTCGGCGAGACGGGCGCGACCCTGATCGCGCTCGGCATCACCATCTCGGCGCTCGGCTTTCTGAGCCAGGGCATGCTGACCTCGCCCCGCGTCTATTATGCGATGGCCGAAGACGGCCTGTTCTTCCGCAAGGTCGCCGAGGTGAGCGAGACGACCCGGGCCCCGGTCGTCGCGATCCTGCTGCAGGGCGTGGTTGCGACGGTGATCGCCCTTTCCGGCACCTATGGCGCGATCCTGTCCTACGTCATCTCGGTCGATCTGATCTGGTTCGCGATGACCGGCGCCGCCTTGCTCGTCTTCCGCCGCCGCCATCCGGAATCGGACGGTTTCCGGGCGCCGCTCCATCCCTGGACGACCCTGTTCTTCATCGCATCCTGCATCCTGCTGGTGATCGGCACGGTGTGGAACCATCCGACCAACAGCGCCGTCGGCTTCCTGATTCTCGCCGCGGGCATTCCGGCCTGCCTCTACTGGCTGCGCAAGCGAAAGCCCGCATGAGCGACCGCATTCTCCAGTCCGACTATATGTACTGGGCCAAGACGCGCGCGTCGGTGACCTGGCAATTGAGCTCGAGCGAGGTGCCGCAATTCCGGCTCGACCGTTTCCCGATCCTTGTCGCCGACCTCGAGCTCGATGGCGCGAGCCGCTACCGCTACCCGCCCTTGCGCGAGCGGATCGCGCGCAAGCATGACGTGCCGCCCGAGCAGGTGGTAATGGCGGACGGCACCTCGATGGCCAACATGCTCGCCATGGCCGCCCTGATCGGACCGGGCGACGACGTCGTCGTCGAGCATCCGGTCTATGAGCCGATGGCGTCCGTCGCCCGCTTCCTCGGCGCCAGCCTGCGCCCGTTCGAACGACGCCATCCGGATTTCGCGATCGAGCCCGCGGCGGTGGCGGCAGCGATGACGCCGCGCACACGGCTGATCCTGCTTACCAACCTTCACAATCCGACCGGCAATCTCGCCGACGGGTCGACGCTGCGCGCCGTCGGCGAGATCGCGGCCGATGCCGGCGCGCATGTCCTGGTCGACGAGGTCTATCTCGACGCCGCTTCCCCGCCGCATCGCAGCGCCGTTCATCTCGGTCCGCAATTCGTCACGACGTCGAGCCTGACCAAATGCTACGGCCTGTCCGGGCTGCGCTGCGGCTGGATCCTCGCGGCGCCGGAGCTGGCCGAACGGATCTGGCGCCTGAACGAATTGTTCGGCGTCGCCCAGGTCCACGCCGGCGAGCGCCTGTCCTGCCTCGCCCTCGACCGGCTCGACGAGATCGCGGCCGGCCATGGCGAACGGCTCGCCCGCAATCGTGCGCTTGCGTTCGCCTTCTTCGACAGCCGGCCGGAACTCGAGGCCTCGCGCATGCCGCATGCCATCACATTGTTCCCGAAGCTGCTGCACGGCAGCCCGGACCGGCTCGATGATTTGCTGCGCAGCCAATATGACGCCTCGATCGTGCCCGGCCGCTTCTTCGGCCTCGCCGATCATTTCCGCATCGGCATCGGCGGACCGACCGAGATCATCGAAGGCGGGCTCGAGCGGATCGGCGCGGCGCTGGATGAGCTGCGGTGAAGAAGGCGGACATTGCCGAATTCTACCGTCGGCTCGCCGAACGCACCCCCGAGCCGGAGACCGAGCTCGACTATAGCAATGACTATACCTTGCTGGTCGCGGTCGTGCTGTCGGCGCAGGCGACCGATGCCGGCGTCAATGTCGCGACGCGCGGCCTGTTTCCGATCGCCGACACGCCCGAGAAGATGCTCGCGCTCGGCGAGGAGGGCCTGAAGCAGCACATCAAGACGATCGGCCTGTTCAACATGAAAGCCAAGAACGTCATCGCCCTGTCGCGCATCCTGGTCGAGAAACATGGCGGCGAGGTGCCGACAACGCGGGAGGAACTGCAGGCATTGCCCGGGGTTGGCCGCAAGACCGCGACCGTGGTGCTGAACGTCGCCCATGGCGCCGAGACCTTCCCGGTCGACACCCACGTCTTCCGCGTCGCCAACCGAACCGGCCTCGCGCCCGGCAAGAACGAGCTCGAGGTCGAGCTGAAGCTCGACCGGACGACGCCGCCGCCGTGGCGCAACAACAGCCACCATCTGCTGATCCTGCACGGCCGCTATGTCTGCAAGGCGCGCAAGCCGGAATGCTGGCGATGCGTGGTGCGGGATTTGTGCCGGTACAAGCCGAAGACGCCGGCGCCGAACGAAACCTCCCCTCCCTGAGCGCAGGGAGGGAAGCGCTGCTAGGCCGCTGTCGGCACCTGCCAGTCGAACACGTACGTCGCCTCGAACGCCTCGCGCGCGACCGATTTGATCAGGTCGTCCCGGTCGACCGGGGGGCCGTTGCCGTGGGCGGGGAGCATGGTCGACAGGACCAGCTCGGTCTCGAGCCGCTTGTAGAATCGGCGGGCGGCGCCGTCGTGCATCGAGATGGTGACGCCGTGCCGGCCTCCCGACTCGAACACCATTTTCTCAATGTCGTCGCAGATCCGGCCGACGATGCGCTGGTCATAGGCCTTTTCAAGCCAGGGGTGATGGCGGCCGTTGCGCAGCACGAAATAGAGCAGGTTGCGATAGGGCTCGCTTTCGAACAGGTCGGCGAGGAAGGCGGCCTGGGCGGCGAGCGTCTCGAGCACCGGCTTTCCGGCCTGCGCCTGCCATTGGCTGCGGCGCGCCACCTCCTCGATCAGGTGGCTGGCGACGGCGCGGAACAGCCGCTCGACATTGGCGAAATTGTAGCGAAACGCCCAGAGCGAGGCGCCGCAGGCATCGGCCACGCCCTGCAGGGTGAGGTGCTCATAGGGATGGTCGACGAGGGTCGGAAGCGCGAGCCGCAAGAGGCTGTCCTGGTTCCGGCAGAGTGTCCGCGTCATGGTCTCCTCACTGATACAGGCCCTTTTTCCCAATCCCGCCCGGCGCCGGTGGGCTGCGATGGCGCCGAGCGGGTGGCCTCCGGGGGCCTAGAAGCGGATTCTCGCGCTGGCCACGAAGCGGCGGCCCAACGCGTCATAGGTCGACGGGAAGGTGTTGCCGCTGTTGAACGTGGTCGAACCCGCCTCGCCACCGACCAGGGGCGGCGTCTTGTCGAACAGGTTCTGCACCGCGAGGGTGATCGTCAGGTGTTCGTCGATGGCGAACCGGGTCGTCAGGTCGAAATAATCGGCCGCGGGAATGCGGTTGAAGTCGACCTCCTGGCCCGCGACAGGCCCGACGCCGGCGCCGAGCGTGCCCCGGAACAGATCGCCGAGGCCGGGCTCGTACTGAACGCCGTCGAGGTGGCGCCAGAGCAGCGACACATCGATATCGTCGAACGACAGCGTGGTACGCAGCGACCATTGCCATTCGAAGATCGGCTGGGCGCAATTCGCGCTGTAGAAGCCGACGCAGTCGCGGTTGAGACCGCCCGGCACCGCCTGGAACTTGCTCTCATTCTGCCAATTCAGCACGCCGTTTATGTCGAGCCCGGCGAAGCCGAGGTCGCGGCGATAATTGACCGTGAAATCGACGCCGCTCGTCTCGAGCGTGCCCAGGTTGGACAGCGACAGGAACAGGCCCGGCGTGTCCGCAGGATCGCCGCTGAGACTTCCGTTGAGCGGATTGCGGCGAATCGCAAGGCATTCGGCCGAGGCCGCGGCGCCAGCAGATGGCGCGTAATTGCCTTGTGCGTCCGGCGCGCCGAAGCAGGCCGTGATCGCATCGTCTGGATTGGGGGCAGTGATCGCACCGGTGATTTTGATGTGGTAATAGTCGACCGAGAGCGACAGGCCCTGGATGAAGTCGGGCTGCCAAACCGCGCCGATCGTCCAGCTCGAGGCCTTTTCCGGCTCGAGGTCGAGATTGCCGCCACCCGTGAAATTGGCCTGGCCGGCAATCGGCTGAGAAATCGCCTGGACAAGGCCGGCCGGGGCGCCCTGGGCCAAGCAGACGGCCAGCAGTTCACCTGAAATTGGGCCTCGAAAGCCAAGGTCCGCGCCGGAATCGTTGAGACTGGCACACGGGTCGTTGGTCAGATTGGTGAGTGCGGTCGCCACCGGCGAGAAGAGCTCGGCGATGTTCGGCGCACGGACCGCACGGGCATAATTGCCGCGGAAGCGCAGGCCGTCGATCGGCGCCCAGGTGCCGCCCACCTTCCAGGTCGTGGTCGTGAAGCTCGGGCTTCCCGGCGCGTCGACATTGTAGGACGAATAGCGGATGCCTCCTTCGACCGTGAGCTCGTCGAAGAACGGGCGATCCTGGACGATCGGAATGATCAGCTCGCCGAACGCCTCATAGACGTTGTAGGCGCCCGAAATGTTCGGCGCGGCGCCGCCGGAGCCGCCGAGATCGCCGCTCTGCGACAGCGAGTCCGACGCCTGCGACGCCGTATATTCGCGGAACTCGCCGCCGACCGCGAAATTGACCGCCTCGGTCGCCCACGGGATGGTCCAGCCGAAGTCGCCGCGGATCGTGGCGCGGGCCTGCGCGAGCGACACGCGGGTGCGGACGGTGCTGACCTCGTTGAGGAAGTCGACGGCGGCCTGCGTCCAGGTCGCATTGCCGACGGGTCCGAACCAGTTGATCGGGGTGCAGCCGTTCGAGTCGTCGAAGCAGACCGGATTGGCCGCAGTGCCGCCGGCGAGCAGCGACTGTCGGACGCGCGAGTTCAGTGTGAAGCCCTGGATCTCCTGGACCTGGTCCGCCTCGCCATAGGAGCCGAACACATCCCAATCGATCGAGTCGGTGATGCCGCCGCGGGCACCGAGACGATAGTCGAACACGGTGTTGGCGAAATCGCTGACGCGCGGGCCGACTTCGGGGGTGCGGCGGAAGAGCTGGCTTGTGACTTCCTGATAGCCCGCCTGGCCCGGACGCAGGCCCGGCGTAGCCGCCGCAGCGCAATTCGCCGCCGAGATGCCATTGGACGAGCAAAGCGCGTTGCGAAGCTCCGTCGTCAGGAACGGATTGTTCAGCGGGATCTGCACTGCGATTCCGAACGCACCGGATGGGGCGATGATCGTGTTGACCGTGTTCTTCGAGAACAGGCCGCGCGTGTAGACTTCGATCGCGTCGCTGATCTGATAATTGGCCGACCCGTAGATGTTGAAGCGCTGGAACGGCACCTGGTAGACGTTGAACGGGTTGAAGTTGAACGCGTTGAAGGCGCCCGTCGGCTGAAAGGCGGTGCCGGTCGCATTGACCTGACGCAGGCCGAGATTGCCGACCAGGAAGCGCGACGGCGCGGTCGTGCCCGAACCGCCGGCATTGCCCGTGGTGGAGCTGATCGTGAACAGCGAGAAGTCGCGCGCGCCCTGATAGACGGGGTCCGCTTCCTGATAGCCGACCGAGAGGGTGGCGTTGCCGCGGCCGTCGTCGAAATTGGCGCCGATCGTCACGTCCGCGCGGAAGACGTTGCCGTCGCCCTGCTCGGTGATCTGCTCGGAAAGGTTGATGTCGATGCCGGCGAAATCGGTGCGGGTGATGAAGTTGACCACGCCCGACACCGCGTCGGCACCGTAGGTGGTCGAGGCACCGCCGGTCAGCACGTCGACGCGCTGGATCAGCGCGAGCGGGACGTTGTTGAGGTCGAAGATGCCCGGCAGATTGGCGGGGACGAGGCGGACGCCGTCGAGCAGGACGACGTTGCGGTTCGGACCGAGCGCGCGCAGGTTGACGAACGAATTGCCGCCATTGCCGTTATTGACCGCCGAGCCGATCGACGGCAGCGCGCCCGGCAGCTCGCGCAGCAGCTCCTCGGCGACGTTCGCCTGCTGCAGCTCGATTTCTTCCTCGCCGACCACGTTGACCGGCGACGAGGCCACCAGGTTCGGGTTGCGGACGAGGGTTCCGGTGACGACGATCTCGTCGCCGCCGCCGACTTCCTCCGCCTGGGCCGGCTGGTCGGCCGGCTGCGCATCGTCCTGCGCCAGTGCCGGCGAAGCGACGAGCATCGACGACGCGAACAGGGTCGATGCGAGAAGGCGAGCACGGAAGGCCCGATTGCGGTCAATCATTATACTATCCCCTTGTTGATGCTGGAAAACATAGATGCAGTGCTGGTCACGATCCGGCCGTTGCCGTGATCGGGACGCTCCGGGCCGCGCCCCGCGGCCACAGGATGAAGGCGATCGGCAGCCCGACCATCACGACATGGGCGAAGACGGCGCGGGCGACGGGTGCGAGCGCTGTCTGCGGATGGACCTCCGGCCAGCGCATCGGCAGGACGATCCAATACATGAAGGCGTAGAGGCCAAGCCCGTAGGCGACGCCCGTCAGCACCGGCCCCGCGCGCAGCAGGACGCCCGGGAAGCGCCCCGCGACCAATGCGAAGAAGCTGACCATGACGGACATGATCGCGAAATGGATCGCGAGCCCGACTGCCGGCGCCCAGGACGCGCCGGCCGCATCGGCGCCGAACGGGCCGGAGGCGATTCCTGCGAGCACCCGCGACGGCGTGCCGCCGCTGACGATCCCCGCAAAAACGAAGGCAATTCCAATATCGAGCACCCCCGCGACCAAGGTCGCGAAAGCGATACGGCCTGCACCCATGGACGACGCCTCCCCTGTCATGACGCGGTCATCGTCATTCCGGCCGGGAGTCGCGTCGAGGCGCGAGCGGTCCAACGTCGCGCCGTTGCGGGCGAACGCCCCGCCCGCCGACGGTTGCGGCCGAATGCTGCGGGCGGGCGTCGATTCCGTGCGGGCGGACGTCTTCCCCGGTTCGATCCGGTCAGGAAATTCGTGCTAAGCAGCCGAAATGAACCACCCGTCGCACCCGATGCCGGATATGGTCGACGAGCTTGTCGGCGAGTTGCCGCAGCCGCCGGACAACCGCAGGCTCGACCCGGCGACGCGCTGGGCGGCGATCGCGATGACGGCGATCTTCTGGCTCGCGAACATCGGGGTGGCGATGTACCGCGCCTATCTCGAGGGTCATGCCAATCTCGACGGTCTGCTGCTCGGCCGCGTGCTGACCGCGCTCGGCGGTGCGGTTCTGATGTTCGCGATCCATCTCGTCATCGTCAGGATGGGCCGCAAGCCGTTCTGGATGCGCGCGCTCGCAATGGCGGTGATCCTGCCTTTCCTCGCCGAAGCCGAAGCGTGGATCGCCTATTTCGCGATCGAGTACGGCGCGCCCGGCACGATCGCCGCGGGCGGCCCGTGGAACTCGAGCGCGATCGTCGGCACGATCGCTTCCTGGGTTTGGTTCTTCCTCGCCTGGGGCGCGCTCTATCTGGCGCTGCGCTACAGCGCGGAAGTGATGGCCGCGGAACGGCGGGCGCGGATCGTCCAGGGCCTGGCGCACAACGCGCAGCTGCGGGCGCTGCAGAATCAGATCAGCCCGCATTTCATGTTCAACACGCTCAATTCGATCTCGGCGCTGATGCTCGACGGGTCCGTGCGCGAGGCGGAGTCGATGCTTCGCCAGCTCTCCGAGTTCCTCCGCGCGACGCTCGCGCTCGACGCCTTGTCCGACATTACGCTGCAGCAGGAGCTCGGCATCCAGCGCATGTATCTGTCGATCGAGCAGGCGCGCTTCCCGGACATGACGGTGGACATCCTCTGTCCGGAAAGCCTCAACAACGCGCTGGTCCCGGCGCTGATCACCCAGCCGATCGTCGAGAATGCGGTGAAATATGGAGTCGCCGCCTCGATGCGGCCGACCCGGATCGCGATCATGGCTCAGGAAGGGGCCGGTCGCCTGGTGCTGACGGTCGAGGATGACGGCCTGGGCCACGGCCCGAAGGCTGCCGGTCTCGGCGTCGGCCTCAAGAATGTCCGCGACCGGCTGCACAGCCGCTTCGGCGACGCGCACGGCTTTTCGGCCGGGCCGCGCGACGGCGGCGGCTTTCGTGTCGAGCTTTCCCTCCCGTTGACGAGGAATGTGTGATGAGACGGATCATGATCATCGACGACGAGCCGCTGGCCCGGCGACGGCTCGAATTGATCCTCGCCGAGCTGGCGCTGCCGAACGTCCAGCTGACCCAGGCCGACGGCGTCACCTCGGCGCTCGCGGCCATCAACGAATCGGCGCCCGACATATTGCTGCTGGACGTCAGGATGCGCGACGGCACCGGCTTCGACCTGCTCGAGGAAATGCCGGCGGGGGCGGCTCCGGCGGTGATCTTCGTCACCGCCTTCGACGATTTCGCGGTGCGGGCGTTCGACATCGCGGCGGCCGACTATCTCGTGAAGCCGGTCTCGATCGAGCGGCTGAAGCGCGCGCTCGACCGGGCCGAGGAAAGCCTGGCGACGCGCAGTCCGGCGAGCCGGCGCGCCTTGCTCGAGCGGATCGCCGCCGATGCGCCGGCCAAGCAGAGCGAGCGGCCGGCAGGGGCGCGAGAATCGGAATTCTGGATCCGCCGCGCCGGCGGCGACTTCGTCCGACTCGACGTCTCGGCAATCGACTATGCGGTGGTCGAGGAGGATTATGTCCGGATCTTCGCCGGCGGCCGCTCCTATCTGCTGCGCGAATCGATCCGCGGCCTGCTCGCCCGGCTCGATCCGGACCAGTTCCTCCAGGTCCACCGCTCGACGATCGTGCGCGCGAGCGAATTGGCCGAGGTCGCCCGCGGGCGCTTCGGCCAGGCCGAGGTCGTGCTGCGCAGCGGCGAG
>JAYRLF010000002.1:2621-14677 GCA_041905385.1 Allosphingosinicella sp. | reverse complement strand
GGCTGATTCGGGGCGAGCGCGCCCAGGCCCGCGCCGGTTAGCGGAACCGGCGCCCTCCCCGCACGCCGACCGGGATGCGCCAAATTACGCCGCCGCCGCGCGCGGTCGAGGTCGCATAGAGCGAATGGTGATCGAACCGCCCACGGCCGAAGGCGAGGCTGGCGACCGCCGGCAGGTCGCGGGCCACCACCACCATCTCGCCGCTGGACGGATCGAAACGGCGAATCGAGTTGCTGCCATTGTCGGCAATGTAGATGCGGCCGAGCTCGTCGGCGGCGAGGCCGTCCGGCGCCTGCTCGGTCCGCGCGACGATCCGCGCCGGGCCCGCCGGCCGATCGTTGCGGATCGGGATCGCCCAGATCGCATTGTCGGGCACGACCGGGCCGATCGCCCGAAAGATCTGGGCGACGAACAGGGTGCGCCCGTCGCGCGACAAGGCCATGCCGTTCGGAAAGGGTACGGCGGTCGACCAGATCGATGCCCGGCCGCGCTCGAGCCGGTAGATGCGATCGACGGCGTCGTCCGAGACCAGCCAGGTGCCGCCGGGCAGCCGCAGGACGGCATTGGGATCGCCGATGCCGGTCGCGAATATGGTCCGCCGCCCCTCGGGCGTGATCCGCCAGACGATGCCGTCGTCATTGGGTCCCGGCTGCTGGAAGGCGTTGGTCGGTCCGAAATCGGCGGCGAGGATGTCGCGCCGGCCTATCGCAGCCTGGCCAAGATGGCGGTGCACGTCGACGAGCTTCCGAACGCTGCCGTCGGGCTGCGCTTCCCAGACTGCATTGTTGGCGCCGATGAACAGCCGGCCCTCGGCGTTGAAGGTCAGGCCCTCGGCGCCATTGAACCGGGTGATGAAGCGTTCCGCCTGAACCGGAAAGACGGGCTCGGCCGCGGCTGGACCCGGCGGCGGCGAGGTCGCGCAACCGGTGACCAGCGCGGCCGCGATCAGGCAAATAGTGCGGGCGAAACGGACTGCGCGCATGGCCACCTCCCCTGGATCGATGCCTGGCATCCTGTCGCCGCACATGGGAAGGATCGATCGGCGAAGCGATCTCGGATCTCTGCGAACGGCCGCGCGGAGAAAGGGCTTCTCCCCTTGCCGACCCTTTGCTAAGCGCCCATTTCCTCAGGCGAAGCACCCGTAGCTCAGCTGGATAGAGCGCTGCCCTCCGAAGGCAGAGGTCACAGGTTCGAATCCTGTCGGGTGCGCCAGCTTCATTCAATTCGTTCGTCCTCCCGGCAATGCGTTCCTGCCTGCGGGCATATTGGCGAAGAGCGCGGATCGCGGCCCGATCTGCTAGGGGCGGACCGCATGGAGATCCTTGCACAAGTCAGCGGCGGCGCGGTGCGCGGTCGCGTCGAAGGCGGCATCGCCCGCTATTTCGGCATTCCCTACGCGGCGGCGCCGGTCGGCGCGAACCGCTTCCGCGAGCCGCAACCGCATCAGGGTTGGGACGGCGCGCGCGATGCCTTCGAGATCGGGCCCAACGCGCCCCATCGCCTGAAGAATTTCCCCGGCCTCGACATCGAACCCTTGGTCGGCAGCGGCTGGCGCAAGGGCGACGACTATCTCAACGTCAACGTCTGGGCACCCGCCGACGCCGCAGACGCACCGCGCCCGGTCATGGTCTGGATCCACGGCGGCGGCTTCGTGATCGGCAGCAATTATGCCGCGATCCAGGACGGCAGCGCCTTCGCCCGGTCCGGTATCGTCTGCATCGCGATCAACTATCGGATGGGAATAGACGGCTTCCTGCCGATCCCAGGCGTGCCGACCAATCTCGGCCTGAGGGACATTTTGTTCGCGCTTGCCTGGGTGCGAGACAATATTGCGGCCTTTGGCGGCGACGCCGGAAACGTCACCGTCTTCGGTGAGTCGGCGGGCGCGATGGCGATCGCCGACCTGGTCACCTCGCCGCTCGCCAAGGGCCTGTTCAAGCGCGCCATCATCCAGAGCGGCCACGGCGGCATGGTCCGGTCGATCCCGGTCGCCCAGCGGCTCGTGAAGCGCATGGCCAAGCTGCTCAAGGTCAGCCCCGACGAACCTGGTTTCCGCAGCACCAGCTTCGAGGCATGCGTTGCCGCCGTCGAAAAGGTGTCGCTGCCGACCACGCGGATCGACCTGCGCGAAGCGGATGGCCGCGAACCGGTGTTCGGGATCAGCCGCTTCGTCCCGGTCCATGGCGACGATGTGCTGCCCGAACCACCGCATGACGCGTTGAAGAAGGGGGGCGGAACCGAAATCGACGTTCTGATCGGGACAAATGCCGAAGAGATGAACCTCTATCTCGTCCCGACCGGCGTACGCGACAAGATCGGCGCCCTGCTCGCCTGGTACGTGCTCAGCCGCTCTCAGCCGCGCGCGCAGAAGGTGCTCAAGGCCTATGGCCTGCGCGCGGGCAAGACTCCCGGCCAGGCGCTGACCGACGCGATGAACGACCTCGTCTTCCGCTGGCCGGCGCGTCGCTTCGCCGAGGAACATCGTGGACGAACCCATATGTACGAGCTCGATTGGGGATCCGACGCCTTCGCCGGCCAGCTCGGCGCGAGCCACGGCATGGAACTGCCTTTCGTGTTCGACACGTTGGCCAGCGTGACTGGACCGCAAGGCCTGGCCGGATCCGATCCGCCGCAAGCGCTGGCGGATCGGGTCCATGCCATCTGGGCGCAGTTCGCCCAGGACGGAAGCCTTCCCTGGCCGGAATTCACCGAAGACTCGCGGCTGGTCTATCAGCTCGAACGAGGCGAGGCGGTCGCGGAGCCGCCCATGCCGGCCAAGGCTTTCCTGCCTTAGGAGCGCATAAATGTATCTCGAGAAGCTGCGGCTCGAGGGCCGCGTCGCGTTCGTTACCGGCGGCGCGCAGGGGATCGGCCTCGCAGCCGCGGAGGCCCTGCGTGAGGCCGGCGCCAAAGTGATTACCGGCGACCTGAAAGGCGCCGATGTCGTCCTCGACGTGACGGATTCTGCACGCGTCTCGGAACTGGCGGACGAGATCGCGGCACGCGAAGGGCGGATCGACATCCTGGTCAACAATGCCGGCATCGCCCGCAGCGAGACCCCGGCCGAGGATGTCGCCGACGAGCATTGGCTCAACGTGCTCGACGTCAATCTGAACGGAAGCTTCTGGTGCGCGCGTGCCTTCGGCCGGCACATGCTCGCCGCGGGGCGCGGCGCGATCGTCAATGTCGGCTCGATGAGCGGCCTGATCGTCAACCGGCCCCAGCCGCAAAGCTACTACAACGCCTCGAAGGCGGCCGTGCACCAGTTGACCCGCTCGCTCGCCGCCGAATGGGCGCCGCGCGGTGTCCGCGTCAATGCGGTCGCGCCGACTTACATCAACACGCCGATCAACGCCTTCGCCGATCGCTCAGGGGAAATGTATCGGCGCTGGATCGACGGCACGCCAATGGGCCGACTCGGCGAAGCCGACGAAGTTGCATCCGTGATTCTGTTCCTGGCGTCCGACGCATCGAGCCTGATCACCGGAAGCATCGTACTCGCCGATGGCGGCTACAGCTGCTGGTAAGTCAATCGATCGTGCCGATCGGCAAAGTGGCTAGACCTTTCAGATAGGTCCGCTATAACCTATCAGATAGGTAGACAAGACGGTCGTCCAAGGCCGCGTTCAGCCACTTTCGAGGGGAATGCCAGATGCGCCGTTTTGCCGCCTGCCTGCTTGCCGGGACCGCCTTCACGTTCTTCGCCACGCCGGCAATCGCCCAGGATGAGCCGGCGGCCGTCGCCGCCGACGACGCCGGCGAAGAAATCGTCGTCGTCGCCCGCAAGCGCGAGGAGAGCCTGCAGGACGTGCCGATCGCCGTTACCGCCGTGACCGGCGAGACGATCGAGCGCCGCGGACTTGCCACGGTTCGCGACGTTGCCGCGCTCACGCCCGGGCTCAACGTCAGCGGCGACGGCGTCGGCCGCGCCTTCGTGGCCATTCGCGGCGTCGGTACCACGCTTGTGCAGACCGTCCAGCCGGGCGTCGGTATCTTCATCGACGGCATCTACCAGCCGAACACCTCGGTGCTGAACAATCCATTGTTCGACGTCGAGCGGATCGAGGTGCTGCGCGGACCGCAGGGCACGCTCTACGGCAAGAACACGCTTGGCGGCGCGATCAACGTCATCAGCCGTCAGCCGGGCAACGAGCTCGAGGGTTCGGTCATGGCGAGCTATGCCGGGCCGGACGACGCCTGGATGGCATCCGCGTCGATTTCGGGCCCGATCGTCAACGACGTGCTGCAGGTGCGCGTCGGCGCGGCCCACCGCGAGCAGGACGGGTTCGTTCGCAACACGACGCTCGGCATCGACGCCAATCCGCTCAACACCGATTCGCTGCGCGGCACGATCCGATTCGTCCCTGCCAGCGACGTCGTCCTCACCATCAACGGCTATTACGACTGGGTCGCCGGCGCCAATGTGCCCTATTCGCGGATCACCGGCCCGCGCGACTATTCCCGGGAGATCGTGTTCAACGCCGCAAACCGCCAATTCTATCGCTACCGGGGCCTCAACGCCCGCCTCACCTTCCCGGTCGAGGCGCTGTCGACCGAGATCAGCCTGATCGCCGCACATGATGCCCGCGACGGCCGCTCGCCAGACGGCGACATCGACTTCTCCGGAGCCAATATCGCCCGGGCCACCGGCACCGATCAGACCCGCTCGACCAGCTTCGAGGCGCGTTTCGACACGACTTTCTCGGACACTTTCTCCTCGCTGGTCGGCCTGTTCTACAGCCACGAGACGACCGATGCCGATGGCGTCACCACGATCGTTCCGCTCGCCCGCTCGATCCGCGACGTTTCGGCGACCGAGTCGGACACCTATGCCGCCTTCGGCACCCTGTTCTGGCGCCCGACCGACGCTTGGGAAGTCTCGGCGGGCCTGCGCATCGACAATCAGAAGCGCAATTTGATCGGCCAGACCGGAATTGTCGGTACCCCGCTGGCGGCGGTTGCTCCTGCCGAGATCGACGAGACCGAGGTTTCGCCGCGTCTCAGCATCACCCGCCACTGGAGCACCAGCCTGATGAGCTATGCGTCGGTGGCGCGCGGCTTCCGCGGCGGTGGCTTCAACGTCAATCCGCGCGCGCCGAACCGCACCTATAGCGGCGACACCGTCTGGTCCTACGAGCTCGGCACCAAATATCAGTCGCGCGATCGTCGCGTCTCGCTGTCCGGCGCCCTGTTCTACAACGACTATCGCGACTTCATCGGCCTCAACAGCATCGCGCCGCTGACCGGCGGTGGCTTCGCCACGGTCGACCTTAATACCGGCGACGTCGAAAGCTATGGCGCGGAGTTCGAAGCGACCTTCCGCCCCGTGCCGCAATGGACGCTCAGCGGCGGCCTCACCTTGATGCACGCCCGGATCACCGATTCGAGCATCTATACGGCCCTCACCGGTCGTCAGCTCGGCTCAAACCGCCTGCCGTTCCAGCCGGACTGGACGGTGAGCCTGAACAGCGACTACGTCGTTCCGGTGGGCAGCGGCGAGCTTGTCTTGACCGCCGGCGTGACCGGCAAGGGATCGCGGATCGGCGCCAGCCTCAACGAGACGCTCGCGCCGGTGCTCGACGATTATTTCCTGGTCAACGCGGCGATCACCTATCGCCGGGGCGGCTTCGAGATTTCGGCCTTCGCCAACAATCTGTTCGATGCCAATTATTGGGAATCCTACATCGAGCGGACGACCCTCGTGCTGGCCGGCCTCGCGCCGTCCGACCTCGGCATCATGGGCGACGGCGCCCGCTACGGCGTGCGCGCCCGGTTCCGGTTCTGATCATGGACGCGCCCGCTCCCACGGGCCGGCCCCTACCCGACGGTTTCGTCGAGCGGCTGGCCGGCATCGTCGGCGATCGTGCCCAGCTCGGCGAAGCCGTCCGGGAGCAGCATGGCAGCAGCGAAACCCATTTCGCCACTGCCCTGCCCGACGCGGTCGTCTTTCCGCGCTCGACCGAAGAGGTGGTCGAGATCGTCAGAATGTGCGTCGCCGAAGAGGTGCCGATCATCGCCTTCGGCGCCGGCACCTCGCTGGAAGGCAATGTCACGCCGGTCCGGGGCGGCGTCAGTCTCGATCTGTCCGAGATGAACGCGATCGTCGAGGTCAATCCGGAGGATTTCGACTGCACGGTGCAGGCCGGCGTTCGTCGCGAGCAGCTCAACGAATATCTCCGCGACCAGGGGCTGTTCTTCCCGATCGATCCGGGCGCCAATGCGACGATCGGCGGCATGGCCGCGACCCGCGCCTCGGGCACCAATGCGGTGCGCTATGGCACGATGCGCGAGGCGATCCTCAGCCTGCGGGTGGTGACGCCCGACGGCCGCGACATCCGCACCGCGCGCCGCGCCCGCAAGTCCGCGGCCGGCTATGACATCACCCGGCTGCTGATCGGCTCCGAAGGCACGCTCGGCATCATCACCGAGGTGACGCTTCGGCTGCACGGAATTCCCGAGACGATCTCGGCTGCGGTCTGCGGTTTCGAAACGCTGAAAGGCGCGGTCGATACGGTCGTCCAGTCGATCCAGCTCGGCGTGCCACTCGCCCGCGTCGAGATCCTCGACGATATGCAGATGAAGGCGGTCAATCTGCGCTCGGGCCTCGATTATCCTGAGCTTACGACGCTCTTCTTCGAGTTTCACGGTTCGCCGGCCGGCGTTGCCGAGCAGATCGACAATGTGAAGATGCTGGCCGAGGCCAATGGTGGTGGCGAATTCCGATGGTCGAACCTGCCGGAGGAACGCTCCAAGCTCTGGAAAGCGCGGCACGAAGCCTATTATGCCGCGCTCGGCTTGCGCCAGGGTTCGGTCGGATGGGTGACCGACGTCTGCGTGCCGATCGGCCGGCTCACCGAGTGCATCACGGAGACCAAGCAGGACCTGGCGGGCTGCCCCATTCCTGCGACGATCGTCGGTCATGTGGGCGATGGCAATTTCCACGTGATCTTCGCACTCGACCCGGACTCGCCGTCGGAGCTGGAGGAGGCCGAGCAGCTCAACCGCCGCATCGTTGAACGTGCGCTGGCGATGGACGGCACCTGCACCGGCGAACATGGCGTCGGCCTCGGCAAGCAGGACTGGCTGGTGGCCGAGCTCGGCGACGCGGTCGACATGATGCGGACGATCAAGCGCGCGCTCGACCCGAAGGACCTGTTCAATCCGGGCAAGATCTTCACGCTCTGAGCTATCTGATAGGTCTTGCATGACCTGTCAGATAGGTTAAGATGAATGCGGAGAGGAAATCAGCATGGGCCAAGCATTGCCGGCCGCCGGCACCGCCGGCGGAATGGAATGGATTGAAGTCTCGCCCGAAATGACGGCGGTGCTCGGCGACGGCTCGTTGCGCGGCGTGCCGATGCCCGGCGATCCGATCTTGGTGAGCTTCGACCCGAGCGACACCGATCGTCGGGCAATGCTACGGATCGGTGGCGCGCCGATCTGCTCGGACACTGTCGTCATTCTCTACGTTGCCCGCACGGCCCTGTTGCGGCTCGGCGGCCGCAATCCGGATGCGGCCGATCGCCAGGGATATCATCTTCCGACCGAACTCCGCGCGATCCTGCTGTCGCTCGGCGACAGCGCCATGACCGGAGAGTCCCGAACCGTTTACCGATTGGCCAAATGCATCGAGCTGCTGTGCGAGACGGTGCGCCTGCAGCGCGCAGGTGCGCTCGTTCCTTTTGGCGGGGATGGCGCGCTCTCTTTCTCGGATACGCGGCGGTTGCTCGAGGCGAAGCGAATGATCGACGAACGCTGGGCCGAAAAGCTGACCTTGGCGACGATCGCGCGAAGCTGCGGCCTCAATCGGGCGAAGCTGACCAGCGGCTTCAAGGACTTGTTCGGCTGCACAGTCGCCGAGGCGTTGGCCGAACGGCGCCTTTGTCACGCCAGCCGGATGCTGCTGACCACCGACAAGCCCGTCTCGGCGATCGGGTATGAGAATGGCTATCTCAACAATGCCAGCTTTGCGCGCGCGTTCGCGCGACGCTTTGGCACCGCCCCATCCAACTATCGCATGAGCAGGGTTGCCGCATGAGCTCGCTTGCCCAGATCGGACGCAGCGCAGGCGCGTCGCTCGTCCAACAGGCCATGGACGCCGTGACCGCCCATATTCGCGATCACCAGCTTCGTGTCGGCGACACGCTTCCCGGTGAAGCCTATTTCGCGACTTCGCTGGGAGTCAGCCGCGCCGTGATGCGGGAGGCTTTCGGCGCCCTCGCGGCGTTGCGATTGATCGACGTCGGCAATGGCCGCAAGCCGCGGGTCGGCGCCATGGACGGCGCGGTGATCGCTGCGTCGCTCGATCACGCCGTCTCGACGGCACAGATCACCGTGCCGGAAATCTGGGACGTGCGACGGACCATCGAAATGCGCACCGCAGAGCTGGCCGCGGTTGAGCGCACCGATGCGGAGGCGCAACGCATCGCCGACCTCGCCGCCGCAATCGCCGAGGCGTCCGACGATCCGGTGGCGCGGACCCGTCACGACATCGCATTTCACGAGGCCATTGCGGCGGCCAGCCACAATGCGTTGTTCGTCCAGATCGTCGCCTCGTTCGGGCCGCTGATGGAGGTCGCGGTCCCCGCTGCCTGGCAGACGCGGACCGCAACGGCGAAGCGCAAGCTTATGATCGATCGGCACCTCGCCGTCGCCGCCGCCATCCAGCGCCGCGACCCGGTCGCGGCGACAATGGCGATGAGCGCCCATTTCGACGCCTCGATCGGCGATCTCCTGAAGGCAGATGTCCATGGCAAGTGAGACGGTATCGGTTAGCGAGCTTGGCCTGCAGGCCGAGCGGAAGGAGGGTCCCCGCTGGGGCGGCCTGAGCCTGCTCGCGCTGACCATTTTCTGCGGCGTCGCGATGCAGAACAGCATCAGCCCGGTCCAGGAGGCGATCAAGCTCGAACTCGGCCTGACCGATTTCCAGTCGAGCCTGGTCCAGGGCCTCGCCGTCTCGATCCCCGTGGCTCTGCTGGCAATCCCTCTGGGCCGCCTCACCGACCGCTCCCATCGCATGCGCCTGCTCATCGCCATGGCGCTGGTCTGGACGGTCGGCATGACCGTGACCGGCTTCGCCCAGGGCTTCGCGACCCTGTTCGCGGCGCGGATGCTTGCCAATATCGGTGCGATCCTGGCAATCCCGATCGCGATTTCGATCGCATCGGATATCTCGCCTCCGGAAGCGCGCGGGCGCGCCTTGCTGCCGCTGTCGCTCGGCAAGATCGGCGGCCAGGCAGCGGCCTTCGCCTTCGGCGGTCTCCTCTTCGCGCATTTCACCGCTGCACCGCTCGGCGACCTCAGCGCCTGGCGCGGCGTGCATCTTGCCTTCGCCGCGGCCAGCGCGCTGCTGATGCTGCCGCTGCTGCTGCTCAAGGAGCCGGCCCGAAAGGAAGCGACGTCCTCGACCGCCTTGCCGATGCGCCACGCCGCAGCACAGATCTGGCAACGGCGCGGACTGCTCATCCCGCTGTTCATTGGTCAGGTCACCGTCGTCATGGCCGACGTCGCCGCCGCCATCTGGGCGCCGACCGTGCTGCAGCGCGATCACGGCCTGACGCCAGGCGATTTTGCCGGCTGGATGGGTCTGGTCCTGTTGCTCTCCGGAATCTTCGGATCGCTAATCGGCGGCTTCGCGGCCGATGCAGGACATAAGAGCCGGATCAACCAAGGTATCCTGCTGGGCGCCGTGATCGCGGCCGCTTTGTCGATTCCGGGCGCCTTCTTTCCGCTCATGCCCAATGTCGTGGGTTTCGCGTTGCTGCTCGCGCTGCTGATGCTGTGCGGGGCGATCACTGGCCTTGTCACCGCAACCGCGATCGCTGTGCTGATTCCGAACCAGATCCGCGCCACCTGTCTCGGCGCCTTCATGGTCGTCGGCGCCGTCATCGGTTTCGGAGTCGCTCCCACGGCGGTTGCCCTGGTCAGCGAACTACTTGGCGGCGAGCAGCAGATCGGCCTCGCGCTGGCGATCACCACGTCGGTCGCAAGCCTGGCCGCCTTTGTCGGCTTCGCCATGGCGATGCGCCGAAGCAGCAGCGCAACCGCCTGAACCGGGAGCCTGACGCACTCCGACGCGTTGCCCTCAGCCGATGCCTGGAGGTGCACGCAATGCGGTCGATGGTCCTGTTCTGGCGCAGACTCGACGTCGAGGGACTCGAGCGGCTCGAACTGCATGTCACACCGAACGGCGTGCGCGCGTCCGGAACCCTGATCTGCCTCGAGGATGGCGGCCTCCGCGCGGATCATCGCTGGGCGCTCGATCCGGATTGGCGGGCCAAGTGGGTGACGGTCGAACGGTGGGGGGCGCGAGGACATGGCCTCCTGCGACTCGACCGCGACGGCGACGGCTGGCTGGTCGACGGCGAGCCGAGGCCGGACCTGGACGGCGCCGAAGAGCCCGATCTCTCGCTGACGCCCTTCTGCAATACGCTGCCGATCCGACGCACGCCGGAGCGCCCCGGCGCGAGCCTGACCCTCGACACCGCCTATATCGACGGCGCCGCCTTGACGGTGGCGCGCTCGCGCCAGCGCTACGATCGGCAAGGTCCCGGCGGGGTCCGCTATGTCGACCTCGGCCTGTCCCTCGGCTTCGAAGCCGATCTCGAGGTCGACGAAGAGGGGCTGGTCGTCCGATACGAGCATCTGTTCGAGCGAGTCCGCGAGTCAATGCCCGGTTGACTTGATTGATCATTCAATCAACAGTGTGATCGAGGGAGACGAACGATGCTGCGCCAACTGATCGCCGCCGCCATCCTTGTTGCACCGATAGCCACCGCGAACGGCCAGGGGCGCCTGACCGCGCAAGCCGACGGAACGCTGACCCTTGCGCATGAAGTGATCGTCGACGCGCCGCCGGCCGATGTCTGGACGGCCATCTCCACGCCCGAGGGCTGGCGGAGCTGGGCGGTCCCTGCGGCGTGGCGCGATCCCGCCGATCCGGAGGTGCTCGAGACCAGCTACGATCCCGCGGCGCGTCCCGGCCAGCCGCAGACGATCCAACAGCGCTTCCTCCGTGCGATGCCGGAGCGCTCGCTCGCCTTCCGCACGATCAAGGCGCCGGCCGGCTTTCCCGATTTCGAGACGTTCAGCCGCGTCGTCAGCCTGTTCGAGCTCTCCGCCGACGGGGAAAGGCGCACGCGGGTCCGGCTGACCATGGTCGGCTATCCGGACAATGAGACCGGCCGGCGGCTGGCCGGCTTCTTCGATCGCGGCAATTCCGTCTCGCTCGAGCGCCTCCAGCGCCGATTCCGCGAGGGACCGCTCGACTGGTCGAGCGAGCTCCGGCGCGCGCAGCCCGCTCACTGATTGACCCGAAAACCGCTCGCCTACAAAGTCCTTGGCAAATTCAATCGAGGACAAGGCAATGACTCGAAACGAGGTTCCCGACGCCGCCGCGGCCGCCGTCTTCTGGCGGCTGGTCGACCATCTCGGCCACCGCACCGACGCCCAGAATGTAGACCTGATGGGCCTGGCCGGCTTCTGTCGCAACTGCCTGTCCGACTGGCTGCAAGAGGCGAGCGCCGGGGCCGAGGCGCCGCTCGACAAAGGAACGGCGCGGGCGCTCGTCTACGGCTTGGACTATGACGATTGGAAGCGCGCCCACCAGGCGCCGGCCAGTCCGGAGCAGCTTGCCCGAATGGCAGAGAGCGTGGCCCGCAACCGGAAGTGAACCGAGTCCGCTGAGGCTGGGCCCTACCGCACCTCCGTGTACACATATTCGTGCTGGCTGTCCCGGACGGTCAGGGTCCGGCCACTGGCGCCCGTGCCGACCAGCGTCTCGATTCCGATCGCGCCAGGGCCGACCGTGACCAGCGACATGCTGCCGTCGGCATTGCGGCGGGTGGCGACCGGGGCATCGATCACCCCTGCCCGCAGCCAGGTCTGCCCATTCTCCGTCCGGATCGTGAGTGGACCGACATCGGGATTGCGATATTCCCGGGCGAGGGCAGCGAGCACAGCCGGATCGCCGGGGACCGTCAGGCGCGCCCGGCGCGGGGACGACGACGGGGGGCTGCGCCCCCCCGGCGCCGACCCGACGCCCCCCCCCCCCCCGG
>JAYRLF010000002.1:0-2611 GCA_041905385.1 Allosphingosinicella sp. | reverse complement strand
GGACCGTCAGGCGCGCCCGGCGCGCGACCGCCTGGGCGCGGATCCGCGCCGCGGTCGCATCGATCTCGGCCATCGCCTCCGGTTGCCCATCATAGACGATCTCGAGCAACCGCCGCAGGAACGGCCCGAGCAGGGCCGCCCCCTCGTCGGCATTGGTCAGCACGACCGCGCCGATCCCCGCCTCCGGCAGGACCCAGAAATTGCCGCGATAGCCGAGCAAGGTCCCGCCATGGGTAACGACCGGGACACCGGCCACGACCTGCTCGAACAGGCCCATGCCGTACCAGCTGTCCTCGCCGACCGGGACGCCGCGCCGTCGGCGCTCGAGGATATTGGCCTCCGACACGATCCGGCGGCCGTTCGGACCGACGCCGCGCGTCAGCTCGAGCATGGCGTAGCGCGCCATGTCGGACGCCGTCGACCAGGCGCCGCCGGCCGGACGATGGGGAATGACGGTCTCGTTGAACCGATTGCTCATCTCGACCATGCGCCCATCGAGATCGAGCCCATGCGGGCGCGCCCAGTCGCCGCTCATGCCCTCGGCGAAGCTGAAGCCGGTGTCGCGCATGCCGAGCGGGGCGAAGATCCGCTCCTCCATCGCCCGGTCGAAGGCCGCGCCCAATTCCATGTCCGGAAAGGCGAGGTGCCCGCCAATATAGCCCGCGGCCGAGGCCATCAGATTGTTATACTGGAACAATTCTCCGAAGCCGCTGGTCGGCTGGCTGGTCGCGAGCTGGCGGAAGGTGTCGGTCGCCGGCGCATTCGGCTCGGCCAGGATGAAATGGAAGTCCCGGCGCGGCAGGCCGGTGCAGGCGCATACGAGATGGCGCACCTGGACGGCGCGGGTCGTGGCGTCGTCGCCGAGCCGGAACCCGGGGTAGAGATCGGTGACCGGCTGGTCCCAGCGCAGGCGCCCCTCGTCGGCAAGGATGGAGAGCAGCAGGGTCGCCATGCCCTTGGTGTTCGACGCGATCATGAACTTGGTCTGCGCGGTCACCGGCTCCGGATGGCCGAGCCGGCGCACGCCGACGCCGCCTTCCCAGACAACCCGGCCATTGTCGATCAGCGCGATGCCCGCGCCGGGCACGCCGAGCTTGGCGATCGCCTCGGCCATGAACGCGCGCATCAGCTCAATCCGTTCGGGCGTGAGGCGATGCGCGGTCCGGCCGGCAAAGCTCTCGCGCACATAGCCGGCGGGGCGAAGGCTCTGCTGGATCAGGCCGGCCGCGGCCAGGCGCCGGCCGAGCGCCGATTCCGCGCCGTCGAGGATCATCACCGTCCAGCCGCGCCCCCGGCGCATCGCCATCGCCTGGATCGCGCGCCGCTCGTTGGGCGGGACCTCGTAGGAGAAGGCAACCCGCTCCTCCCAGCCTTCGCGAGCGGCGGCCGGAGTAGCCAGCCTCGACGTGCGGTTCGCGGCCGGATCGAACAGGGTCCAGGCCCGCGCGAGCGCCGCCTGCGCGCTGTCCGCGGCGCCGACATCGATGACGGCGATCCGCATCTCGTCGCCCGGCGCGCTCAGCACCGTGACCGGGCCGCGATCGGCCGCCGTCCAGTCACGCGGCAGCGCATAGCTGACCCCGGCGGCGGTCCGGCCCGGCGTTTCGGTGGGGGCCGCGGTCTGGGCGAGAGCCGGCGCGGCCGCCGACAGCAACATGGCAAGGAGCAGCCGCTTCATGATCGAGTCCCCCGTTTGAAAATTCAGGATCCGGCGCGCGCGCGCCTGCGGCCGGCCGGCGGCGGTGCCTCTTCGGCGCGCGGCCGAAGATCGCGCACCGGCGCCGGCGGCCGAAAGTTCGAATAGGCGCCCTCCGTCCCGTGCAGGTTGAGCAGGGCGTTCATCAGGCTTTCGTCGGCGCTCGAGCAGACGCCGAGCACGGTCGCCTCGTCGCAGCCTTCGGCGACGACATAGGCATGGCCCATCTGGCTGTCGATGTAGATCGATTCGCCCCGCTCGAGCACGACCGGATCATAGAATTCGGTGTGCACCTCGATGCGGCCGTCGAGCACGTAGATATATTCCTCGCCGGGATGACGGACGAGCTCGCCGAACTCCTCGACGGTGCGGGCGCGGATGTTTGTCAGCACGGGGATCATGCGCTTGCGGCGCAGTTCCGGGCACAGATAGTGATAGTCGTAATTGTCGGTCGTGACCTGGATCGACTTGTCGAGCCGGCCGATGCTGCGCCGGGCGGTCACCGCCGATTCGGCGCCTTCCGGACTTTCCGCGAACAGCTCCGACATCCGCATGTTGAGCCGATGGCTCAGCTGCTGGAGCTTGTCGTAAGTCAGGGTGAGCCGATCGTGCTCGACCTTCGACAGGGTCGAAACCGGAATGCCGCTCCGGTCGCTCATCTCCTTGAGAGTCCAGCCGTTGCGGGCACGCAGACCCTTCAGCAGCTTTCCCAGAGTCGGCGCTCCCGTTTCCATAATCCCGCACACCACTCCAAAGCGGTTTGACAATTTTCCGATTAGGCCATTATGTCCTAATTAGGCCTAAACCGATCGGCCGCACATTAACCGCAGACGATAGCCGAGGCAAACGCCCGCTCGTCGCAGGGGGAGAGGACCAGATGCGCCCAGTCAAATATGTGGTCGCCGGATTGCTGGC
>JAYRLF010000314.1:0-5229 GCA_041905385.1 Allosphingosinicella sp. | reverse complement strand
CAGATGCTGAGAGGCTCGATCGCCTTCTACACCAACCAGTCGCTCAACTGGGGCATGGCCGCCGCGCTCAGCCTGCTGCTGATGTTGCCGCTCGCGCTGATGCTCTACGCCGGGCGTTATCTGACCCGCGCGGTGCCGGCGTGACCGGCCCTTACCGCACGCCGGCGCAACGGATCGGCCGCACGGTCCTGATCGTCTATTGCACCCTGGTCTTCGCCTTCCTGGTGCTGCCGACGCTGGCCGTCATCCCGATCTCGCTCAACCCGAGCTCCTTCCTGGTTTTCCCGACCGAGGGGTTGTCGCTGCGCTGGTATCGCGACCTGTTCGATTCCCCGGAATGGCTCCGGGCGCTGCGCAACAGCCTTGCGGTCGCGACGGTGACCACCATCCTCGCCACCGCGCTCGGCACACCCGCCGCGATCGGTCTGGCGCGGATGCGCTCGCGCGCCAAGCCCTGGCTGGTTGGCCTGTTCGCCGCGCCGATGGTGGTGCCGGTGGTGGTGATCGCGATCGCCTTCTATTTCCTGTTCGCGCCGATGGGCCTGGTGAACGGCTTTGCCGGCCTCGTGATCGCCCACACCGTGCTCGCCATCCCGTTCGTCGTCATCGTCGTCCACGCCTCGCTGGCGGGCTTCGATTTCGAGCTGTTGCGCGCCGCCTCCAGCCTCGGCGCCAGGCCGGTGACGGTCTTCTTCCGGGTGCTGGCGCCATTGATCGGACCGGGCATCGCCGCCGGCGCGGTCTTCGCCTTCATGACCTCGTTCGACGAGACGGTCGTCGCCTTGTTCCTTGCCGGGCCCGACCAGCGCACCATCCCGCTGCAGATGTGGGAAGGCGTGCGCGAGCAGATCAGCCCGACCATTACCGCCGCGGCGACCCTGCTGGTGATCACCTCGACCCTGTTGCTCGGCACGGCGGAGCTGCTCCGCCGCCGCAGCGAGCGGATGAACACGAGACCGGGGGAATGATCCGCACGCCCGAGCCGGCGGATTTGCGCCGGCGCAGCGGCCGCAAATGGCGCCATTTTCCCGAGGACGTGCTCCCGGCATGGATCGCCGACATGGATTTCGAACCCGCCCCGGTCATCGCCGCGGCGATCGGCGATGCGCTGGATCTGGGCGATTTTGGCTATGGACCGCCAGCTGCGGCGAGCGGCGTGCCGGAGGCTTTCGCGGCCTGGGCGCGCAGGCGATGGCACTGGACCTGCGATCCGGCCGACGTGATGCTGATGCCCGACGTGGTCGGCGGCATCGCCAATTGCATCGAGGCGTTGACCGAGCCCGGCGACGCCGTACTGGTCCAGACGCCGGCCTATCCGCCGTTGCTGAGCGCGGTGAAGGCCGCCGGGCGGGCCCTCGTCGCCCATGCGCTGATCGACGGCCGAACGGATTTCGACACACTCGAGCGTGAGATCGCCGCCCGAAAAGTGCGGCTGCTGCTCTTCTGCCACCCGCACAATCCGACCGGCCACGTCTTCACGCTGGCCGAGCTGCGGCGACTGGCGAACATCGCCGAACGCCATGACCTGATCGTGGTGTCGGACGAGGTCCACGCCGACCTCACCTTCGCGCCCGCTTGCCATCTGCCGCTCGCGCCGCTGCTGCCCGAGCGAATCGTGACGCTCAACGCGGCCAGCAAGGCGTTCAACATCGCCGGCCTACGCACCGCGGTCTGCGTTGCGCCGCCCGCGCTGCGGAAGCGCCTGGCCGCCTTGCCCTCGACCCGCTGGAACGCCTTCTCGACCCTCGGCCTGCGCGCCACGCTCGCGGCCTGGAGCGACGAGGGCGAGATCTGGCTACGGGCCTGCCTGACCCACCTCGCCGGCCAGCGCGCCCACCTGGCATCGCGCCTTCTCGATGAAATGCCGGCAATCGCCTTCAAACCGCCCGAGGCGAGCTACTTGGCCTGGCTCGACTGTCGCGCCCTCGGTCTCGGCGATCCTGCCGCATTCTTCCTGGAACGGGCGCGGGTCGCGCTGTCGCCGGGGCCCGATTTCGGCGCGCCGGGAGCGGGCTTCGCGCGGCTAAACTTCGCTACCTCGCGTCAGCTATTAGACGAGATCCTCGATCGAATGGCGGCAGCCTTATAGCCGCCGCACCGATTTCGCTGCGTGCTTCGGGCCCTTAGGCCCGCAGCGACCGCTCGAATTCCCGGGCGGCGTCAGCGCCGGCGATGTTGGTGAGCAGCCGCAAGAATACGGGCGTCGTATGCACCGGCTCGCGCGACATTTCGGCCATCAGCCGGTCCATGGCCGGGCGGCCGATCCTCTGCTCGAGCGCGACCAGCAGCAGCGGACCCTTCTGGTAGAGCTGGGCCCGGTTCGGTCGGCCGTGTCCCATCACCGGGCCGGCCTCGGCGGAGGCGGTGCGCTTCTCGGCCAGGAAGCGCTCGGCCTCCTCCCGCCCGAAGGCGTGCTCGATATAGCGGACGGCGCAATATTCGGCCGCCGATTCGACCAGCCAGAAATCCTCGGTGAGCGGGCTCGCCAGCATCCACCAGGCATGGGCGACCTCGTGCGCGGAATGCCGCGCCGGGCCCGCCTCGGGCAGAGCGGCCTGGTTGCCCGTCCCTTCCGGCAGGACGGTGTAGGCGGTCCGGGCATAGGCCATGGTGCGCTGGCGCGGGACGACGGCCATCCTGACCGTGTGCTGCAGCGGGCCGAACCAGGCGGCGTAATATTGCGCCGCCGCTTCGGAATGGCGGATGTAGAAGGTCGAGCGCCGCGTCGTCAGATCGCGGGCGTAGAATTCGACGCCATTGGCTTCGGCGCGGCGGAATCCGCGCATCGCCGCCAACGGCGCATCGATGTCGATGAAGGCGCGGCGGATGCGCACGCCGTTGGCGGTGCGCGTCACCTCGCCCTGGGCGACCGGCACCAGGTCGGGCGCGAGCCCGTCAATCTCGGCGTCGAGGGTGAAGCGGGTCTGGATGTCGGCCCCGACCGGATACCACATATGGTCGATGAACAGCTCGACGCCTTCGTCGCGCATCGGCCGAACGCCATTGTCGTCGACCGGGTTGATCGGGCCGGCATAGCGGAAGCGCAGCCGCATCGGGCCTTCCGCATCGGGCGCAGCGGCGAAACGATAGCGATAGAGCAGCTCGACCGGCGTGTTGGTCGGTTCCGCGGCCATCATGACGGTGCCCGGCGAGGTCTCGACCGATTGCAGCGCGAAGCGGCGCGCGAGCAGGAAGCTCTTGTCGCGCGTTCCCGGCGGCAGCGTGATCGTGACGTCGGCATTGAGCTGCCCCTGCGCATCGAAGCGGGCGCGAATCTCGTAATGGGGCGCGGCAGGGGCTGCCTGGAGCGCCGCCGCGGCAAGCAATGGCGCCAGCCAGAATGCCATCTCAGTCTCTCCGGTAGATTTGTCCGCCGCGCATCACGAAGCCGACCTGCTCGAGCGCGGCGACGTCGCGCAACGGATCGCCGGCGACGGCGATGATGTCGGCCGGGCGGCCGGCGGCGATCGTGCCGGCCTCGCCGGCGATGCCGAGATGGTCGGCGGCATTGACGGTCGCCGTCCGGATCGCCTCGATCGGCGATAGGCCGGCCTGGACCAGCAGGCTGAATTCGCGGGCATTGCGGCCGTGCGGGCTGACGCTGCTGTCGGTGCCGAAGGCGATGCGAACGCCGCCGTCATGGGCGCGGCGCGTGGATTCGATCATGCGCGGGCCGACCAGCAAGGCCTTCTCGCGCACCGCCGCGGAAAGGTGGCTGTTCGGATCATTGCCCCAGCGGGTCACGGTCTCGCCGGCAAGCAAAGTGGGAACCAGATAGGCATTTCCACTTCGCAACAAACGAACCGATTCGGCGTCGAGATTGGTGCCATGCTCGATCGAATCGCCGCCGGCGCGCAGGAAGGCGTTGATCGCGGTCGCGTCATGGGCATGGGCCGTCACCCGTCGGCCGAGCGCATGGGCGGACTGGACGATCGCCCGCATCTCCTCGTCGGTGAATTGCTGGCCGAGGCCCGAGGCGAGCTCGGACAGGACCGAACCGGTCGCGACGATCTTGATCAGATTGGCGCCACGATGGATCGTCTCGCGCGTCACCCGTCGGCAATCGTCGGCGCCCGAGCACAGGCTCGGCCGCCGCAGCACACGTCCGACATCCGCGCGATACCCCGCCGGATCGCCCGGCCCGCCATGCGGGCTCAGCGCGTTGCCGGCAGCGAGGATGCGCGGGCCGGGGATGCGGCCGCGGGCGATGCCGTCGCGGACTGCGAAGATCGCATCATTCTCTTCGCCGACGTCGGCGACCGTGGTGAAGCCGGCGCGCAACGTCGTCAGCGCATTGTGGGCGCCGTCGACCGCGAGGTCCGCCGCACTCTGGACGGTGCGGCGGAGCTGATCGTTGGGGCCGTTGTCGTGACAGATATGGACGTGCGAATCGATCAGGCCGGGCAGCACGAACCGGTCGCGCAGGTCGACCACCTCGCCTTCCCCGGCGCCGACGAATCCGTCGCGGATTGCGACGACGCGGCCGTTCTGGATGACCACCGTCTGATTGGTCAGCACACGACCGCTCGCCGGGTCGGCGAGCAGCCGGCCGGCCTGGATGAAGGTGGCGGTCGATGGCTGGGCGATCGCCGGAGGCGCGGCAAAGGCGAGCGCAGTGGCGAGCAAGCGAATGGCCATCTTCATGCCGTCCGCCTCCCGCCGGCGGCGATCCAGCCGTCGATCTGCTCCTCGAGCATCGGCAGCGGCAGCGGTCCGTTGCCGAGCACCGTGTCGTGGAAATTTCGCAAATCGAAGGCAGCGCCAAGCCGCGCGCGTGCCCTCTCCCTCAGCTCCAGAATCTTGCGCATGCCGATATAATAAGCACAGGCCTGTCCGGGCAGCACGATATAGCGATCGATCTCGCGCTGATTGTCGTAATGGCTGCTCGGCATGTTGCGGTCGAGATATTCGGTCGCCTGTGCGCGGGTCCAGCGCAGCGCGTGGATGCCGGTATCGACGACGAGCCGGCAGGCGCGCATCAGCTGCATCGTGAGCCGGCCGAAATCCGAATAGGGATCGGCATAGAGGCCCATTTCCTTGGGGAGCAGCTCCGAATAGAGCCCCCAGCCCTCACTGAAGGCGGCGATGCCGGCGAAGCGGCGGAATCGCGGGATACCGGTCAACTCGTGCGCGACCACCGTTTCGACATGGTGGCCGGGGGTCGCCTCGTGATAGAGGATGGCGGCGAGCTGGTAGCGCGGCTGGGCGCGCATGTCGGCGAGGTTGACA